>JAAZLO010000033.1 GCA_012689375.1 Bacillota bacterium
CCGGTGGTTAAGTCCACTCTTAGTATTTTCCCCCAGTATCCATACACACTTTTTCACCTCTTCAGATATTAATATAAATAAAACAAACCAGACAGAATCATGAAGTCAGGCCGTTCATCTTCGTCTCTAGTACTCCTTTATTTCTCTTTTTCCCTCCAAGGCTTCCAGGACTCCTGTGACCAAAGCCTCCATTTCAAATCCTCCCGGGTATTTTATTACCGGTGCAATGAACTCAATTCTTGGGATTAAATACCCTACGAACATATCAGACCAGGCAACTCCTCCTGTGATGAGAATCACGTCCACTTCCCCGTTCACTGCAGTAGCAAGGGCACCGATACTTTTGGCAAACTGATAGGCCATCGCCTTATAAATTAGCTCTGCATCTTTATCCCCGCCTTTGATTCTTGCCTCAATCTCCTTACTGTCTCTGGTCTTCAGGTATGAATACAATCCCCCTTCACCGGATAAAAACCTAAT
The DNA here is from genome assembly GCA_012689375.1 of Bacillota bacterium. GTDB lineage: Bacteria > Bacillota > SHA-98 > UBA4971 > UBA4971 > UBA4971. Next base: position 481 of record JAAZLO010000033.1, read on the forward strand.
CATTTTTGTTTTGTCATATTTTCCTGAATAGCATAGCTCAACAAGTTCAATTGTAGGTAAACCCCCGGATCTTTCTACAGAAAAGGCCCCTTCCTTATCGGAGTTATACAAATCTATCATCCTGCCGTTTACATGCAAACTGACGGAGCCCCCACCACCAACATGGCAAACAATTATTTTACATTCTTTATAATTTTTCTTGTAATCATCACAGTACTTATAGGCAACTGCCTTCATATTTAAGGCATGGGACAGGCTCGTTCGTTCTATGAGTGCGTACCCAGAAATCCTGGCGATCGGATCCAATTCATCAACTGTAATAGGATCCACAACAAACATGGGAATACCATATGGTTCAGCAATTTTCTTGGCAACATGGGATGCCAGGTTTGAAGGATGATCACCTTGGAATCCAATCTTACAATGATGCAACATTTTTTCATTGACCCTGTATACGCCGCTTTCCAATGGCCTTAACCTTCCGCCTCTTACCGCAATTGCATCAATTGTCTTTACTTCAACATTATTGTCCGAAAGAAATTTCAGCACTGTACTGTACCGGAGATCAAATTGATCAAATACGTCCTTATCCCTGATCAACTCCCTTTCCGTATGGCTGATTTTTGCTTGCGCAACAATATCCAATCCATCCCAAAGCTGGACTTCAGTGGAAGTGGAGCCTGTATTAACAGCTAAAATCCTCTTTTTCATTTTAACACCCTTGCCTTTAGGTAATATTTCGTTTATGCGAATACAAGCCTGCTACAGCCAAAGAATTGACTTTCTCGCCGGTTTTCGCAGCCCTGGAAGTCAAGACAACAGTTTTCTCCAATCCTACTAGAAGACCGGCACTGTTATAATTGGTGAGGAAAGATAAGGATTTGGCAAGAGCATTACCAACCAGAAGGTTAGGTACGAGGATAATGTCGGCGTCCCCCGCCACAGTATTATCTTCCATACCTTTCATTTTTGCTGATTCCTTTCTTAATGCCAAGTCAAGGGCTAATGGGCCCTCCACATCGCCGCCTAAGTCTTCTCTATGTGACAGGCAGGACAGAAAGGTAGCATCAATACAGTTTTGATCCTTTTCATTTAAGGATTCGGTATAAGAAAGAACCGCCACTTTCGGCCGTCTTTCAAATAAAGTCCTGTAAAATAAAATACTGTTCTTCAGTATCTTTATCTTGTGTTCTAAAGAGGGTTCGATATTAATACTTGGATCCGTGATTACAATAATTTTCTTCAGAAGGGGGATTTCATAAAGCATACAATCACTGACAATAGTACCCGGAGTCACAAATTCCTTTTGACGGAGGACAGCTCTCATAAAAGTAGCTGTATCAACCTTTCCTTTGATGAGAATATCGATATCCTCAGTTTTATAATTTGAAATTGCAGTCTCCATAATATTACTGTCTTCTTTGCAATCAATAATAGAAAAGCCCGAAAAATCCCCATCAGATTCAGCTATATAAGCTTCTATCCCTTTTTTATCCCCTATTAATATCCCTGTATCCAAAATATTCTTTTTCAAGCCTTCTTCAATGACTTTAAATTGATCGCCTGTGTAAAGGCCGGCAAACAATACACTTTTACGGCTTACGGTTTTTAATTCATTATATATATCAGCAAATCCGCGTATCATTTTTTCTCCTTCCTTTTCTGCCAAACAATGCACCTGCCGCGCAGCCGTTATTTATACTCCCAATGTTAGGTGCGACCGGCTTTAATTTTTACAGCGAGCTTATCTATAGCTCCTCTAATACCACTAGGAACATATGTGAGCACAATTATGACCAAGGCTCCTAATATAACATATCTGTACTGACCTGTAGGCCTTAGTATTTCGTTTATATAGGTGATTATAAAGGCACCTATTACCCCGCCTCCGAATTTGCCTAGACCTCCCAGCACAACCATTACTAATATCAGTAAGAATATATCCAGCTCCAAAATACTCGGATCAATTATCCTAGAGTAATGGGCATAAAACGCACCGGCTATACCTGCAATACATGCTGAGATGGAAAAAACAATTATCTTATATTTATAATCATTTACACCCAACGATTTTGCAAAGGTTTGTGAATCCCTTAATGAAACAAAGGCCAGCCCCACATATGAATGGATAATTTTATAGATCGCATATAATACAATTGCCAGCAGAACTAAACCTGTATAATACCAACGTATCTTCACTGATCCAAGGTTAAAACCAAATAGCTGGTACGCTTTTAGGCCTGCAAGGCCAAAAGTCCCGCCGGTTAAGTTTTTGTAGCCGGGCTGTCCCCCCCAAACAATAAGGGTAGGCATTACCAGACTAATACCAAAAGTCACTATCCCTACGTATATACCGTGCAGCTTTAAACATGGCAGACCGATAAGGGCTCCTACAATACCTGCCGCTACGCCTGCTGCAATTAAACCAATCCAGGGGGATATCCCTAAATGGACGGACAGCATTGCCGATGTATAGGCACCGATTGCAACAAAACCTAATTGACCGAATGAGAATACACTGGCATAGCCGAGAATCAGATTCCAGGATTCAGCTACCATACCCCATATAAGACACATGGTAAGGATATGCATTACCCTTCTGCTATCCCGAAAGAAGAAAGGTGCAACAACCAGTAATGCAATTAGAGCCACCCACAAGAATATATTTTTATTATCAATTGACTTTTTGGTACTGTTACAGTTTACTGCCATCTTCCAGCCAACCCCTTTGGTCTAAATACTAACACCACTATCAAAATTATGATAAAAACCGGAAGAGCCCATCTGGCACCGAATACGTACGAGATGATTATTTCAACCATTCCAAGTATAAAAGCAGCGTATAACGTGCCTTTTATACTTCCCAAGCCACCAAATACCATCACAACCAGTCCCTTTTGAAAGACCGGCCACCCAACTAAGGGATATATTAATGTCCTGGGAGTGAGAAGTATTCCTGCAATTCCGGCTAAAACGCCTGCTGTAGCAAAACTGTATCCGAAGACTTTGTCTACATCCAGACCAACTATTCTGGCGCCCTCACTGCTTTGAGCAACTGCCCGCATACTCATTCCCACACGTGTTTTTGATAAGAATCTATCAAGGATTACTATTGTTAGTAAGGCTGCCACAATAATAAATAGGTTGTGTTTTGTTATCCTGAAAGCCCCGAGCACAAGCGAACCCTCAAAAGCCCTTGGCAGTGTTTTTTGCAGAGGGCCGAAGATTACCAGGAAGAGGTTGTCTATTAATAAAGCAGTACCGAGAGTCACAATAATTACTGTAAAATCCCAACCGGGCAATCGGCGTACCGGGCGGATAAATATTTTTTCAAATACAAATCCGATTACAGCCATTAGTGCTAACGTGATAAAAAATACAACGAAATAATTCATAGATACGAAATTTGAGAAAAATACAAAAGCTAAATATGCAGTTAAAGTAAATAAAGAGCCTTGGGCATAATTAAGCACTTTCGTAATTCCATATATTAGGGTTAATCCAACTGACATAAGCGCATAAATTGAACCTAATACTAACCCGGATATTAATAATTCAATATAAGTACTCAACCGAACCCCACCTGCCTTAAGAATATAGCCCGCCGATATTAAAGCCCGAAAAATACCTGTTTAAGCTTGGAATCACTGAATACTTCAGAGGGTTCTCCTTCATACACAATTTGTCCCTCTTCCATAAGATAAACTCTGTCAGCGATTTCCGCAGCCATAGACGTGCTTTGTTCTACCATAAATACACTGACGCCTCTTTTTTGGATCTCTTTAATACTGTTGAACACTTCCACCCTTAAATTAGGAGCCAAGCCTAATGATGGCTCATCAATGGCCATAAACTCAGGATTAGACATTATACCTCTGCCGACTGTTAGCATCCTAGCTTCGCCACCGCTTAAGGTCCCAGCCAATTGATCTTTAATTCTTTCAAGTTTGGGAAACAATTGAAATACATAATCAAGATTCTCTTTCATGCTATCCCGTGCCCTTATAGGGTTTGTTCCCATTATCAGATTTTCCATTACCGTCATTTCCGTGAATAAATTCCTATCCTCAGGCACATAAACGATGCCCCGCTCAACAATTTCACAAATATCCATTCTATCGAGACGTGATCCGTTGAAGTTTACTTCTCCTGATTTGGGCTTTATTAATCCGCAAATAGTCTTGAGCAAAGTCGTCTTACCGTGCCCGTTAGGACCGAACAACGATATCAACTCGCCTTTTTCAACGTTTATGTTGACATCCTTCACGACAGAAAGCTCACCATAACTGGTGTATAAATTCTTTGTGTTAAGCATGTTCATGATCCTCTCCGAGGTAAACTTTTATAACATAGTCGTCATTTACAACTTCTTCCGGTGAGCCAAAATAAATTTTCTGACCTTCATTTAAGATCAACATTTCATCGGACAATGCAATTAAATATTTCATTAGGTGTTCAATAATTATCAGGGTTACCCCTAAATCCCCATTTATCTTTTTGAATATATCCGAACTCATTTGGATCTCCCTAGGGCTCAAACCGCCCAAAGGTTCATCCAGCATAATAATTTCCGGATCTGTTGCTAGAGCAGCTCCCAACATTACCATTTTCTTATCGTATAAAGGTAAATCTTCAATTATAAGATCAGCTCTGTCCCTTATATCTAAATAATCCATGACGCTGCAGACCTTTTCATCGATATCAGCTTTCGTGTAGCCACCCCCATAATACGCACCTATTTCAATGTTTTTATAAACGGATAACGATGAAAACACGGCAGGAAATTGAAAGGTTCTGGCTATTCCGAGCCTGCTTATTGTATACGGTTTTTGGCCGCTGATATCCTTGTCTGCGAACATAATAGAGCCTTCACATGGATAGATTCCTGATATTACATTAAAAAGTGTTGTTTTACCTGCACCGTTAGGTCCTGCAATTCCAAGGATAGAACCCTTTTTCACTTCAAAGGAAAGCCGGTTGACTGCAAGTAATTTACCGAATGATTTTGTAACGTTCCTAACTTCTAATACATTTGTGCCCATTATGTCACCTCTCAAGTAATCCTGGGGTTTGCGCAAACAAACCCCAGGATTAACTAATAGCCTACCTAAGCAACTTACTTAATCCAGTGAGGCACTTGGAATTCATTATCGCCAAACTGTGCTCCGCTAAGGCTCAACAGGACATTCTTGCCATCCTGGATTTGGAACCAGTGCATAGGCACCTTATCTGGACCCAAGATTCCTTCGTGTCTTTCCGGGTTCAGATGATAATTTGCACAAAGGCCCTTAAACGGATGATCTGACAATGTCTCAAACCAATTGTTCAGTGCAGCGTAATCATCTACACTGCCGACATCCAGTACAGCCTGTCTCCACATGAATATTGAGTCATATTCCCAAGCTGCGTATGCTCCTGGCTCTCTTCCGAATTTCTCCAGATATCTTGCTTCCCATTCCGTTGCTTCAGGGCTGGGAATTGTAGCTACACATGTCTGCCAGAACAAACCGTTGGCATTATCCCCTAACAGGGCTCTGAATTCAGGCATGGAAGGAATGAAGTGAATGTAAACCAGTGATGGAGTAGGATCCTCTAGGAACTGGTTCATAAAAGCCACGCCTTCATCAACTGTAGTAATATTACACATTACTATTGATGGTTTTTCTTTTCTGATTCTTGCCAGCTGTGATGAATAATCAGTGCTACCTACAGGCGCTACGTCGTCAAGAACAACTTCCCAACCGGCTTTTCTCGCTTCCTCAAGTGCAGTTGCTTGAACAGTCATGTTATAGCTTAATTCAGTTGCAACTGCTGCTATCTTATTATTAGGGTGATCGTAATCGATATATTCGGTCATGCCTTTGAATGCTTCCGGACCATATGTCCATTCATCCGGGGTTAACATGAACACGTTAGAGTATTCGTCAGGATCTGACAAATAGGCTTCTACTGCCTCTCTCCAAGTGGTTGTGTGGATATACGGCTGCTCATAAGTTCCGAAGACGTGGACGTTTGAAGGCCCTAGGAATGCACCGGGAGTAAAGAAGACTGCTCCTGCCCTGTCCAACTCTTCAGCGGCTGATGCAACTACGTCAGGTCTTCCTTCACCGACGTCAGCAAATTGCACCTTCAATGGCCGTCCGAAAATACCACCGTACATATTGTTGATATCTTCCACTGCCATGATTGCGCCTTCCATTATATCCTGACCCTGAGCAGCACCGGAGCCTGTCATCATTGTCGGAACACCGATAATAATGGGATCATCCTTGGCTTGTGCACCTAAACAACTAAAGGAAAACACTACCAACAAAGTAACCAGCACTAAACCTAAACTCTTCCTCACTTTTAGTTACCTCCTAATATAGTTTTAGGTACTTAAGACTCCTTGTACGAATGGGTCTTAATTCCCTCCTCACGACATAGTCTCCAGTAGGATTTTTAAATCCTGGGAGAACTCGGCTGCTGTCATTCCTGTGATGTATCGATGATCAAATGTGATTGACAGTTCAAATACTTTCCTGACAATAGTACCGCCTTTTTCATCAACATCAAGTCTGTTATATATGTCCCCCATAAAAACTAGGCAACACTGAGGGTAGTTAATTATAGATACTCCTCTTCTGATTCCGTACCTTCCCAGATTAGAAAATGTGATAGTTCCACCGGATAAGTCTTCTTGCTCTAGGTTCTCCTTGCTGACAATAGCCTTAATTTCCTCATCTATCACCCCTTGTGTCTTTGTTTCTGTATTTTTTATAACGGGGACAAAGAGTGAATCGCCTCTTGCCACAGCAATTCCTACATTGATATTGTCATATACTACAATTTCATCACCGTCAAGCGTACTGTTGATAATCATATTTTCTTTTACAGCATCGGAAATGGCCTTCACCATTAAGGCATTAATGGAAACCTTTTGTTTATCCTTAAGATTTAGTAGATTTTCTGCGTTCACCTCTAGAATTTGGGTAAACTGTGGTATCTCTTCCCAGCTTCTGTATATGTTGTCTTTCATCGCCTTCATAACAAGGTTTAACGGTTTTATTTCCCTGATCGCCAATACACTGTCTTCCCTGGTTTCTGCCTTTTTTACATCATCCAGAGTAATAATACCGTCAGGCCCTGTTCCTGTAATTTCAGAGAGATTAATACCCCTGTCTCTTGCATACTTTCGGGCTTTTGGCACTGCACGGACAGAATCTACTTTTTCTTCATCGGCGAAAGTTGCCTTTTCCTTCTTTCTCTCTGCCTTCGGTTCTTCTTTTACAGAGGAAACAGACCGCCTAATTTCTTCATAATCGACCTTCTCACCTTTTTCAACGATAACTGCCAGAGCTTCACCGGTTTTAACTTTTGTACCGCCTTCGACAAATATTTTTCCAAGGATGCCTGAGGCTTGGGCTTCTATCACTGTGGTGAATTTCTCTGATTCAATTTCAAATAGATCTTCCCCTGCTTTAATTTCTTCACCTTCATCCTTCAACCAATGTGCGACAATACCCTCCTGCATAGTTACCCCAAGTCTAGGCATCTTTACAATTTCCAAGTTCTTTTACCCCCCTTTACCGGGAAAATAGGATTAAATACAATCTCTCACCGATAATCTAGTCTAATGTCTCTTTTACCGCCTCAATTATATCTTCAACACTTGGTACGTAATATTTTTCTAAATGAATGTTTTGCGCAATAGGAACATCAGGTCCTGCAACCCGCTTTATGGGGGCCTCCAAATCAAAGAGCAGTTCTTCAGCTACAAGTGCTGCTATTTCTGCCCCTGTACCTCCCCGTTTGGGATCCTCATGGACAATAACGAGCCGGCCTGTTTTCTTGATTGACTCAAATATGGTATCTGTGTCAAGAGGAACCAAAGTCCTCGGATCTATTACTTCCACACTGATGTTATCCTTCTCTAAGAGCTCCGCTGCTTCGAGCGCAGTGGTTACCTGCAATGCCGTGGCAACGATCGTTACATCCGTCCCCTGCTTTTTAACAGCTGCTTTCCCAAAGGGGATTAGGAATTCCTCCTCTTCAACCTCACCTTTAACTTCATAGAGTTTTTTGTGCTCGAAGAATAATACAGGATTAGGATCCCGAATTGCTTGCTTTAGGAGGCCTTTGGCATCTCTGGGATTGGAAGGGATTACAACATAAAGACCCTGGGAATGTACAAATAAAGCTTGGGGACTTTGAGAATGCTCAGGGCCTGCACCGCCTGAAATACCAATGGGCAATCTCAACGTTACAGGTACTTCAAACTTACCTCCATGCATGTACCTCCATTTTCCGAGCTTATTATGGACTTCATCAAAGGCAACAGCCATAAAATCAGCAAACTGCATTTCCGCTATGGGGACTAGACCTGTAATAGCCATGCCCAATGCCGCCCCGACAATTGTACATTCGGCAATCGGTGTATCCCATACTCTTTCTTTACCGAATTTCTCCTGGAGACCCCTGGTAACCCCAAAGATACCACCGATGTACCCCACGTCTTCACCGAAACATAATGTATTTTTATTTCTTTCCATTTCTTCGAATAAGGCTTCATTAAGTGCTTCCCGCATGGTAATCTTTCTCATCATTCTAACCCCCCTTAAGCGTAAAGTCCTTCAAAAATTCTGTCTCTGCCAGGGATTGGTGATGCTTCTGCCTTAGCTATTGCATTTTTAATGGTATCGTCGACTTCCTTTTCAAGCTTAGTTAAATCTTTTTCATTAAATGTCCCTGAATCTAGCAATTTCTTTCTATAATTATCCAGCGGATCACGGTTTTCCCGCCATTCCTCTATAACATCTTTATCCATATATTCAGCGGAATCCCCTTCAAAGTGGCCCCTGTATCTATAAGTCATCGCCTCTATAAGGGTGCACCTTCTTCTTTCCTTTGGATTCCTGGCTCTGGCTATTGCTTCTTTAGCCACTTCATATACGGCTAAAACATCGTTCCCGTCAACTACAAACGAGGGAACATCGTAGCTGTCCGCCCTGTCCGCCAGGCTTCCGCCCTCCTTCAAGGAATGAGAGTTTTGGAAATGTAGAGATGATGCAAGAAGGTTATTTTCAATAACATATATTACAGGTAGGTTGTAAAGCCCTACCCAGTTGATCCCGCCGTGGAATACTTCCCGGGCAGTGGCCCCGTCTCCGTTAAAAGCAACACATACCTGATCTGTCCCTCTGTATTTTATAGAATAGCCTACTCCGGCAGCTAATATATATGATTCTCCAATTGTACCGCTCTGTCCCAGTATCCCTTTATCAGGATCAACATGGTGCACTATTCCTGACCCTAAGCCTCCTGTTGTTCCGTCGACTCTACCTAGGAAGTCAGCATAGATTCCCTCAAGGGAAATACCCTTTGAAATCTGTTGGTTACAACCTCTGTGATGATAGAACAGGTAATCTTTATCTTCCAGGGATGCACATATACCGGCTGCAATAGCTTCATGACCCTGACCTGAGTGGTGGAAACCACCGACTTTACCGTCATGTAATAGGCGGATCAATTCTTGATCAAATCTTCTTGAAGTAAGCATAGTTCTGTAAAGATCAAGCAGTAGATCTTTATCGTATTTTGAAAGTGCCATAATCAGTAAACCCCCTTTATATGTTTTCTGTTATTATAGCTTCCCCCAATTTTTATAATTGCCGGTTCTCACCTCCAAACCAGATAAATCCAAAGATTTGCCTATTCTATTCCAAAATAAATTTGCTACAGATAGATAAGTATACTTCAACTGCAATTACCAATGCCGATTCGTCCAGATCAAACCTTGGGCTGTGCAGATGGTTTTCAATTCCGTCATTACTGTTTTGTGTTCCGACCCAAAAATAAGATCCCGGGATTTTTTCCAGGAACCTGGCGAAATCCTCACATGCCAATGCAGGATTGGGATCATGGATTACCTTTGAAACTGATCTCACCGATTTAGCGGATTCCCTTACCAAGCCTGCCATTTTAGGGTTGTTTTTTAAAATAGGGTATCCATACTGATAATCCATCTTAAAGCCGCCGTTATATGATTTACAGATCCCCTCAAGCACCCGTTCAATAGTTTCAGGGAACTTCTTTTTAAGGAAGTCGTGTACATATCTGGTTGTACCCTTAATAAAAGCATTAGAGGGTAGCACATTAGCGCTTTCCCCTCCTTTAATTGCGCCTACTGAAACAGTTGCCTGGATTCCCGGTTCGATTTCCCTTAAGGTAATACCGGTCAAAGAAAGAACCGCATCACATACCATCATCAAAACATCAGAAGATTCGTGGGGGTTCGCTCCATGGGATCCCTTACCGCTAAAATAGACTTCAAAAATGTCCCCGGCTGCCATCATTGCCTCATCGGATGCTGCTACCACACCTGTTGGCAGCGAAGGCCAGAAATGGAAACCGAATATAGCATCAACGCTGGAAAGGATCTTTTTACCGTCTTCAATGAGTCTTTTTGCCCCACCTTCAGGCAGATCTTCCTCAGCAGGCTGAAATATAAAAATTACATTTCCTTTTATTTTATCTTTCATAGTGGATAATATTTTTGCAGTAACCAGGGTCACGGCGAGATGACCGTCGTGACCGCAGGCATGCATAATGTTGGGATGAAGGGAGTGGTAGCTTACATCATTTTCTTCTTCGATGGGAAGTGCATCCATATCTGTACGAAATGCAATGGTTGGACCGTCTGAACCTTTTAAGATCCCAATGAGTCCTGTCCCGGCTAAACCTGTAACGACTTTCAGTCCGCAATTTTTAAGGTATTCTTCTACATACTCAGCTGTCTTAGTCTCTTCATTAGCTAGTTCAGGATAGCGGTGAAATAATCTGCGTATTTGGATTAATTCGTCTTTGTACCGTTCCACTTGCCCTTCATCCAACAATATAAACCCCTCCTCGTGGTAAAAGATAGTATTATACTAGGTGAAAAGGCTGTCGCATATTTCAAACGCTGGTTTTTAAACTTTTATTTTAACGCTAAATTGTTGTTTATACAGACTCTCCGGAGGGTATTTCAAGTTTAAATTCTTTTAACTTAATAATAAACTATATTTTGTACAAAGTAAAGTTACCTGAACCTCTTTAATATTCCTTTGACCATTCATACAATAATGTATAGAATTTTTTAAATCGTTGGCTACCACTCCTCCCTATAACATAATTGGCGTAGTTCCTATATTTTTAAGATTGTGTAGTTTAATCGCAAGCATGAGATTGAGCACAGTCTCGGGCTTTTTTAAATCAATCTTAAGTATGTCTTCTATAATCCCTAACCGATAACGAACTGTATTATGATGTACATGCATCCTTCTTGCAGTTTCGCGGTAACTACAATTGGTATTGATGAAAAACCCGAGGGTTTCGAGGAGGCTCGCATTATTGTCCTTATCATAATTAACGAGAGGATATATTAATTGTTCCAGGAAAACTTTTGTTTCTTCAAATTCTAAAAGCTCCACAAGAAGGGAATAAGAACCTAGGCCTTCATAATCACAGATCCTATTTAAGGCAATACTCACTCTACAGGCTGTTTTAGCCTCTTTGAAAGATTTAGATATATTTTCAATGTTATTGCACACCCTGCCTATTCCCATCCCAATCCTAAGCCTGGGATCCTCTGCTATCAACCTTTCCCTGGCAGAAGAGATTAATTCGATTATTTCATTTTTACCGGTTTCGTCTTTTTGTACAGGTACCACAAAAATTATTGTCTGGTCCCCATCCATTCCCACAAGAATATTAAATTTACCTTTCAGGACACCGGTAAAATATTTAAATATGTCATAACTTTTTCCCCAATCAACGCCGTCAGCCTTTGCAACGACTACCCGGTTGCTGTCGGCTAATACCCAACCCATCTCCTTTGCTTTTCCTTTCATATATGCGGCTGAAAATTCCTTGTGTAGAAGCCTATCAATAAAGTCATCTTTAAAACGCTGATTAACTTCGTTTACTGCTTTTAGCCGTTGAATATAAAGAGCAACCACAGTATTAGCCTGTTCTATAGCCTCATAATCAAGGCAACTCAGTTCTTTAACCTCCCACACTATTACAAAGCCTTCTATATGTTTTGCCACTTCTACAGGAAAGACTACCCCTTCGGTATCACTTATACCGTTACTGACTTTCTTTAAACCCCTTTCCTCCCCTTTTTTAAAACCGGGGAGTATTTCGGGATCAAGACGGTATTCGAAATAGTTAGGCCATGTAACAACTTTTTTATTAGTAAGTTCCATAATTGTTATGGGGTTTCCGGTCAATGCAGAAAGCAGTTTTGCAATAGATTGAAGTGTACCCCCTTCCAGGACTAACCTGGTAAACAGCCTACGGATAGCGTTAGATTTTTCAAGAATAACAAGCTGTCTGTTGAGGAGTTCAGCCATAACCGGGTTAATCAGATCCACCCAAGCCTTTTCATAAGGGATACTTAATAAGGGTAGGGATCGCTTATTGGCTAATTCCAATACCTCAGGGGAAAGGCCATGTATGAATCTGTCTTGCTTAATACCTAAAGCGGAAACTCTTTGACTGGCTAAGCGCTCTATAAGTTCCAATTGCTCATCTGTGGTTCTAAAAAGGTAAAGGGTTGTAATAATAAATTCGTTGCCTCTAATCCACATAATAGCATCAGGGGCATCTAAAAATGTAATATTTTGCACCTTATTGTTAAGCCCTTTACAGCCTGCGATAACACGGAGACTTTTTAATGCCTCGAGATCGAGCATATCACGGACAGTAAGATCCACGGCACGCTTTCACCACCTTGAGGCTTATCCCGGTTTACCATGGGGTTTTACTGCAGTAAAATGGTTATGGTGTTTGATATGAGGTAGTTTTACAATCGAGAGAAATATGCAGATTCCTCAAGCCCTTTCCGCCTTATTTGCCTTTCGGATGCTGTATTTATTGGTTGGACATAAACCCATTCAACTGCAAACATCGCCGGTTAAGCCTTATCACAATCTGTTATTACCTTTACTTGAGGACATAAATCAACGGTACATTTATTCTATTGATTTCTCGATATTCCTTCTCCCGGGTAAATTCGTTACATCCAGGTGCAGTAAATAGCATATTAAGACAGCTTGTAGGCTTGACCGCATTAAAATGATCGTATATTATTTGGCATAGAATTAATAAATTACAGCTGTTTATAGCAGGTCCTTTCTTTATAGCCTGATTTAGAATAAGCTATCGTCGAAAAAAGGAATATACAAGAGAAATCCTTAAACAATAACAGAATGCCATTAGGATTACAAACAAAGTGCCTCCTTTTACTACATAAGATGTCACTATTATGACACTTAAAAGAATGTTAGGAGGCATTAACATAACTTACAGGGAAAATCTGTACATAAACAATAGAGGGTTAATAATGGATAATTCGGTACAAAATAAAGAAATGTGAAGGGAGGTGTAGATAAAGTAGGGTAGGAACCGAATAGCCGGACGAGGCCCTAAAGAACAAACAGAACCGAACTTCTGCGAATCAACAAACAAAAGGAGCACGTTAAAAATGGCTAAAACAATAAAGACTGTCCAAGAAGTTGAAGATCTGGTAAGGGGTGTGACATTTTTCGGTACAGGAGGGGGGGGCAACCCTGAACAGGGGTTGGCATTTTTAAAGGAAACCCTAAATGACGTCGGAAAGATCGAACTTGTAGATGCTGATGAAATCCCTGATAATGCAATGGTCTGTACATGTTTCTATATGGGTTCTATTGCACCGCACACACCTGAAGTGAAGGAAAGAATGAAGGTAATGGGCCTTACGGAAAAGCAGGTTGACAGGATACTCCCTGAGGCAGTTGAAGCCTTGGAAAGATTTTTAGGCAAGAAAATCGAAGCAATTGTCCCTATTGAATTAGGTGGAATTAATACCCCGGCACCTATAGACGCTGCAGCCAGATTAGGAAAAAAGGTAGTGGACGGCGATTATGCCGGGAGGGCTATTCCTGAAATTGTCCAAACAACGCCCTCAATGGCGGGAAAAACACTGCCTCCCATGTCAAGCGTTGATGAATGGGGTAACGTGGCTTTTGTTGAAAAAGTCCGTAATCACCAATGTGCAGAAGCTTTAGGAAAAGCCATCAGTACAGTAGCTTTCGGTTTGGTAGGACAAACCGCCTTTGTTATGACAGGCAAAGAACTCAAGCAACTCTTGATAAGGGGCACGGTATCTGAAAGCATTGAAGTAGGCAGAGTTATAAGGGAATCTGTAGAGACAGGAAAAGATCCGGCAACCGAAATTGCAAAATTCCTTAATGGATGGGTATTGTTCAGGGGTACTGTCAGCAATAAAGATTGGGAAGACAAGCAAGGGTACTATTGGGGAACACATACATTTAGCGGAACCGGTGAGTTCTCCGGTAAAACGTTAAAGATATGGTTTAAAAATGAAAATCATATATCCTGGTTGGACGATAAGGCGTGGGTTACCAGCCCTGATATTATGCAGGTAATAGATGAAAAAACCGGTGAGCCTATTTGTAACCCTGATCTTAAAGTCGGGGATAAAGTTGCAGTAGTCGGAGTTAAAAAACGCGAAGCATTCAATAACGAATTAGGCATAGCGACTGTCGGCCCCGCCCATTACGGTTTTGATGTAAAACACGTGCCTATCGAGGAATTACTGGGATAATCTGCTCTGCAGGTATATTCAAAACTTTTGGTTTGAAAATATTTAATTATGGAGGTGTATGTAGTTGAAGTTAAAGGTAATAGTACCAATCACGTCTAAAGTTTTCGAGGATGAAACTAAAGAAGAGATAAAAACAATGGCCGGTCCCGGAGTAGTGCTGGATGCAGAAGGAATCCAGTACGGAACAGCATCTATTGAGTCCATATATGATGAATTACTGTGTGCCCCGGGTATTATCAAAGTCGGGGAGAAAGCACAAAGTGAGGGGTTCGATGGTATTTTCGTCAGCTGCATGGGGGATCCGGCAGTAGAGGCCTTGAGAGAAAAGCTTGATATTCCTGTTGTTGGGCCTTGCAGGACTTCAATGATATTTGCCGCTGATCTGGCATCAACCTTTTCTGTTGTAACTGTATTGGAGAACGTAAAATATTTAATTGCATCCATTGCCCACCAGCTTTCATTAAGCAGAAAATTGGCTTCAGTCAGATCTGTAGATATTCCTGTACTCGATCTGGCAGATAAAGAAAAGCTGGTAACATCTTTGATCAATGAATCATTAAGGGCAGTCAGGGAAGACGGAGCGCACGCCATTATCCTGGGATGTACAGGTATGATGGGTGTAAGCGAGTTATTAAGTGAAGGCTTGAAAGCTGAAGGCTGCGATGTTCCGGTAATATATCCTGTCCCTGTCGCAATAAAGTATCTTGAGCTTTTAGTGTCCTTAGGTCTCAACCAGAGCCAGATGACTTATATGACTCCAACGAAAAAGGAGAGGAATATTTGGGACAAACTTTCGTAAATCTCTCTCTATATTTAAACCCTGAAACTGAAACATAGGTTTAACAGCAGGGCGAAGCATTATAAACTGTAAGTTAATACAGTTGATGCTTCGCCCTATGGAAAAAGTATATGGTAGAAATTGTAGTTTCCATTACAACCTAAAGTGGTATAGAAATACAGTAGGTTTTAGTTATATAAAACAGTATTGGAGTGAATGTAATGTCAGAGGTCACGTTAAAAGACGAAAGTTGGCAATACGATGAGAGAGTCTCCGCCAGAGTACCTGAAGAACATACACACGGTTGGGCTAACTTTTTAATGATCTTTATCGGGATGTGGACAGCCCTTGTTGCCTTAGGAGGCGGTATTACACTTGGCACCCAAATGTCTGCATCCACTGCCAGCCTTGGATTACTGGCAGGCTATATAGTCTGCATGATTTATGGGTACTTCGTTGGGCTTGTGGGAGTAAAAGAACGGCTTTGTTTATATAACTTACTTGGCAGACCCTTCTCAACTTTGGGGATGACCTTACCGTCTATCTTTGTATTTTTGATTGCCGGTACTTTTATTGGTGTGCAAGCTGATGGAGTCACAAGAGTAATTATGACAGTTGCCCATGTTAAAGAGTTTTCAATTATTGGGCCGATTACTAACTGGGGTCTTATATCAGCAGTCCTTTGTGCTATCATGATGATTTCGGCTTATAAGGGCATCAAATATATCGGACTTGTAAGCTGGATATCCATGCCTATATATATAATATTCTTAGCAGTTGTAACAATTCTTTCCGTTAAGGCATATTCCGGAGGTTTAGGGGCTATATGGGGTGCAACCAGAGAAAACACTGCAACCTTCAGTGATGCTATGTTTATGGGTGTATCATTGTATGCAGGTTTTACCGGTATGATGCCTGACGTATCAAGGTTTGTGAAAACAAAAAAGGATTTTACCATAGCAATAGTCGTCGGGTACCTGATTGCATCACTCATACCTATCTCCGGTGTAATAATGGGTGCTGCATTCCCAGGTCTCGAGTATTGGGAGATATTTGGTATGTTTGGTCCGGCTATGGGTATATTTGCATGTATTGCTCTTTTCTTTACCCAATGGACGACTAATGATAATAATGCATTTTCAAGTGGGCTTGCCTTGGCAAATGCAACTGAAGGCTTAAACCCTAAAATCCCTGCAATCCCAGTCTTAACAAGGACAAAAGCAACAATTGTTCCGATTGTAATGGGTGTAGTTTTTGCAGGATTGGGTGCAGGGGCAACTGCGCCGCTGTTGAATGCAGTCAGTGCATTAGGATCATGGCTTCCTCCTATGTCAGGAGTATTCCTGGGGCATTTTTATATTGTTGAAAGAGGTGGCAAACAGGTATATGCAAAAGGTCTTGCCGCCCTGTTGTCATGGATTATTGTAAGTATACTGGTTCATACAGGGAAATTACCTTTACCTGCAATCAGCGGAGTTATCGGCGGATTAATACTTTATGTAATTCTTTACTATGTAGTTGAATTACCTCTACTTGGTACAAGAAAGGAAACCCAGGCTGCATCAGCTAGCTAAGCAGGTACATGGTATAATAATTATATAGCTATAA
This sequence comes from Bacillota bacterium, assembly GCA_012689375.1. Taxonomy (GTDB): domain Bacteria; phylum Bacillota; class SHA-98; order UBA4971; family UBA4971; genus UBA4971. The sequence goes on from JAAZLO010000033.1 coordinate 17,499, forward strand.
AATTAATACCGGCGGATACAGTGATTTCAGATATCACAGCATCCGCCGGCTTATTATTTCTTATGCGCCTTGTACATAAAAAAATAGCCGGGATATCCCGGCCGAATTTCGGAAATGGTAGCGGCGACTGGATTCGAACCAGTGACCGCACGGGTATGAACCGTGTGCTCTAACCATCTGAGCTACGCCGCCCTCTGAAATTACTGTGGGCCGTATAGGATAGCCCAACCTCTACGCCCCACATCTTGCATAAAAAATGGTGGCGGGGGCTGGATTTGAACCAGCGACCTCCGGGTTATGAGCCCGACGAGCTACCAGCTGCTCCACCCCGCGACGAAACTTTAATAAGCGGCCGGCACTGTGTAATTGCTGCCGTCCATCGACTATTATAGCAGATAGGTTTGAGTTGTCAAGAAATTGGGTTTATTTTTGGATTTCCCAAAAACATCTCTTAGGAGACACTATCTTGCCTTCCTTTTTTAATTTAGCCATAGCTTTATCTACTTCCTTTTTATCCAGCCCTGTCCCTTCAACCACTTCCCCTGCTCTTACAGGCTTGTCTGCCTTTTCAAAAAATCCAATCACAATTTCATAATTATTCATTGCCTTGACCCCCTTTTTAGTTTTCCTTGAATTTCGCCGTCCCCTGAGGAATTCCTTCGGCTTGTAATTATAACGAAGAAAAAAAAGGGGGTTATCAGTTAGATCTTCGTTAAAATTATGTGTATTATATATACTATAATAATCCTTAGTTATGTTTCTTGTAACTTTTTGGGGATCTGGAGGATGGAATAAAATGCAGATCGCACTAACTAAAAAATTGGCTGATGCGGCTAAATTGGATTTACCGCCTATTCATAAAGTAGTAAACCCATTGTTTTCTTGGACTGCAAACTGGACTAATGTTTGGGGAAATCGTAAAAGGGAAGAAATGCTGGTTTTAGTGAATAATGCTACACGTTTTACAGTTGCCATTTACCAGGTAAGACGGCCAAAACTAAAAGATATAGAGGAAATCATTGAGGCGGCTATCCCTAATACTCTCCTTTCCATGAATTTAAACCCGGAATTAGTAAACAAGTACATGGAATTAGCAGGTGGAATAGAATTTATTAAAAATCACAGCAGACAGGCAGCAGCATGGGTAACAAGGTCAGGATTAGAATCTGCTTTCTATGTCGGGCGTGAATATGACAATATAGACAAAATGTTTGATGATACAGTAGGGATACCTGTGAATTACCAGATTGTTGATTGTTCTGGGAAGGATAAAAAAGGGTTTTATCCTTATGAAGCCATGATTAAGGCTCTTGTTGAATTAACTGAAAAGCAGGCTTATAAATACCGTGCTTTCGAATTATTGATCTCCCTTGACTTGAATATTTACAAGGCAACACGAAGAATTATTGTACCTGCAAACATAAAATTGACTAAGCTACATAAAGTATTACAGTCTGTCTTTAATTGGAAGGGTTACCATCTATATGATTTTATTGTCTATAATGGCGATGAAAGGAAGCCTGTTTTCAGGATTGTTCCCTTTGAAGAAGATCTGGAGTACGATGAAGATGCAGTTTTAATGGAGAATCATACCCTTGATGAATTTTTACCTGAATACCAGCCTATGTTTTACACATACGATATGGGTGATAATTGGGAACATGAAATTAAGTTTATACGCGAGATTGAAGAATACAGTGAAGAATCACCCTATTTACTGGAAGTGGAAGGCCAGACTCCACCTGAAGATGTAGGGGGTGTAGGAGGGTATATCGATTTTTTCAGAATCCTGTCAGATCCATGTCATCCCGAATACAAAGAAATGAAGGATTGGGCAGGGTACTGGTCCTTGGATCCAGATGATTGGGGAAGAGAATCAGGAATTATTAGGGTATAGGCTTTAAAATGAG
>JAAZLO010000115.1 GCA_012689375.1 Bacillota bacterium
TAGCACCTGCGCGATACCCTCCCCAGCGTACACAGCAGCAGGGAGCGGGGTAGTGTTACTAATCTCGATGGTTAAGATACCCTCCCAGCCGGCCTCAAGAGGAGTAATGTTCACAATGATACCACACCGAGCATAAGTAGACTTTCCTAAGCAAATACCTGTAATGTCTCTTGGCATCTTAAACTTCTCCATAGAGCGGCCAAGAGCAAAAGCATTAGGTGGGATAATAACCGGCTTATTATCACCTACCGTGCAGTCTTCAAGAATCTCCGGCTCCATGTTCTTAGGGTCTACCACAACCCCTATAGTATCCACGGGGTAGCGGAATAGCTTAAACTCATTACCAAGACGGATGTCGTACCCATAGGAACTTAGCCCGTAAGATATTACTCTCTTACCATCCTTCTCCCTCACCTGGCGATCTATAAAGGGAGTAATTATGTGCTTTAACTTCATTTGCATCTTTATTTGCATATCGTTTAATATCATACTATCACTTACCTTTCTCATAGATAACTTTTAACTTCTGTCTACCGAACCGTAAAGCCTCCTGCCGGGTCTCCATAGCAACGTCCCACTTACCCCGGCTAATCATCCCCCCTCTATCTTGTACTACACGCCAGCCTAAGCCCCCAATAAACACTCGAGTACCGAAAGGGACAGGAGGCCCGGCAGCCACTGTGACACCGGGCACTACCTCAGCCCCCGAAGCTGTTACACTAGGGTCTCCTTCGTAGCACATACCTGCTCTAGCATCAGTGTCTAGCGGAGCATACCCTGTGATCTCTCCCGTCTCCACTTCCCACTCATTAAGCCACTCCTGCAACTTATTTCTTAACTCTTGATCTTGTATAGTGGTGTTCTGTAACTCAGTCTCTAAGTAGTCTATTCTTTCTATTAAGTAATTTACTTTAGAGAGTATAAATAAAATGACTAGCACTGTTACTACTACACCGCATAATTCTCCGATTATAGTTATTGCTATATCCTTAGTGTTCAAGCCACTCACGCCCCACTGTAGTTTTTAACTCTAGTAGTTTGTCCTTAGCATCTAGCATAGTCTTAAAGAACCCCCGGCTAGACATTTCAACTCTACCACCGGACAACCTCCTACCTTCTTTTATCTCGTACGGTTTAGACAATTTATAGGCCGTGTGCTTGACAATATAGAGCGTCAATAGCTCCCCCTTAGAATTCTCCACTACGAACAGACCGCTAACTACTACAGGGTTATCAGTTACTCCTACCGTCATCTTTATCCCTCCTTTCTTAACTGGTACCGCTCAAAGATCACAGCAGGGTCTCTGGCCGACAGGAGTATATACCCGTCAGTCATGTACATCACAGTCTTAGTTAGCCTGCCTTTGGTAGCATTTATCAACTTACCCATCTTCTTAGCTTCTTGCACGTCACGATGCACAGGGGTAGAGTTGTAATCTACTACCGACAGAACTTTGTTCATGTTCACAAAATTACCCTGCCCGATGTGAAGTAGCATCTTCCTCCCTCCTTAAAGTAGAAGGAGCTGTTTTAGTACAGCTCCTCTTTTTGTCCTTTATAGAGTCTTAGTAACAAGAGCTGCCAGAATCTTCTTTAGTGCTACTACCGCCTCACTCTGGTTACTGTGCCATGTCA
>JAAZLO010000114.1 GCA_012689375.1 Bacillota bacterium
AAAAACAACCTCCATTTGTTTCTCAAGCTCTTTTAGTACTTTATTCATTGCAATAACAAGAAAACCGCCTGTCCCGCATGCAGGGTCTATGTTCTTACCGTCTTTGATACAATTTATAATGAAGAATTTATATGTTGGTAGGTTTCATTTAGTAGGAAAGCCCTTGACATGAAGGAATTTAGCTAGTTTTTTATTAGTTAATGAATTCAAAATTTATAGGGACAATCACTCAATATAGCTACCTGTAACCTATGCTTTTCCTTTCATTATATTTTTTGAACACACCGTCCTATACTTCAAATGAATAATTAAAAAGTATAGGCAAAATTAAAAGGTTCTTTATAGTGTGTATTATACTTAAATTTACAGCAATTAACCACCAGGTTGTAATGATTCTAATTTAAACAAACCAGTAAATGCTGTATACTTATATTGTAACTTTGTTTTAAATATAATTGGGGGAAATCAAATGAAAGAAAATGAATGGACAAATAGTATAAAAAAATTGCTCCAAGAAGCTAACCTTGGAGATAATATTTATTTTGATACATTAAACAAAGTTCCATATGCACAAGAAATTTTATCCTACGATTTAGATTTTAAAAAAGATAAGGAACATACAATGGCATTTGAAACTGATTTGCTTGTATTTGAGAAAAAAGATTCAATAAAGCCACGTATAATCATTGAATCTAAAATTAATAGCGTTACAACCCATGATGCTATTACATATAGTTATAAAGCACAGACTCATAAAAATGTAACTCCATATATTAGGTATGGTATTATGTTGGGAAATAGAAAGCACTACCCTCTGCCTGGTAGATTGTTTAGGCACGGCACTAATTTTGATTTTATGATTAGTTTTAAGGGTTTTGTTTTATCAGAATATGAGAAATCAATTTTAATTGAACTTGTTAAAAAGGAGATATCTTATTCTAGAAAAATTGAAGAAATGATTTATGAAAGCCGCACAAAAAATAGAAAACATTACTTTTTATTACAAAAGGAACTACGGCTTGAGGAAATGTAGTAGACTTATGGAGTGTGAATCATATATCACAAATTAACTATTAATATAGGCGACAGTAAATATGTGTAATTTACAGACCTTATAAATACGATAATATTAAAGATATTATATTCATGCCTCCGTTTGGCTTAGAAAATAATATCTTTTTTAAATTCTGCTTGTGAAACAACAAACTATCTTTCATCATCATTTCTGTTTTGCTCCCTTTAAACTAAATTGCATAGATGTAGAGTATATTATTATGCCCGTGGGTAAGAAAAATTTTGTCCGTTTGTTGATAAAACGCCTTATTTATGTTAGAATGATGTAGATATTCTATATAAAGTTGTAGAAATGTTAAGGAGTGTACAAGTATGCCATTTTCATATGACAAATTATGGAAATTGTTAATTGATAAAAAAATGAATAAAACAGATTTACAAAAAGCCATAAATACTACTCCTGCAACAATAGCTAAATTAGGAAAAAACGAAAATGTGAATATGAACACCTTGGCTAAGATTTGCAAGTATTTTGACTGCGATATAGGAGACATTATGGAATTTAGAAAGGAAGAGTAGAAATTTATGAAAGTTGTATCTTTATTTAGTGGTATAGGAGGGCTTGATTTAGGTTTTATTAGAGAGGGATTCGAAGTTGTTTTTGCTAACGACAATGATAAATTTGCTGTAAAAACATATGAGCATAACTACGATCACCCTATCTTATATGAAGACATAAATAATATTGACCCTAAAGATATACCTGAACATGACATATTAATAGGAGGATTTCCCTGCCAGCCTTTTAGTATGATGGGGGTAGAAAAGGGTTTCAAGGATACAAGGGGTACACTATTTTTTAATATTGCTGAAATTATTGATTACCATATTAAATATAAAAAGAAACCTAGAGTTATTATTCTGGAAAATGTTAGAAGATTGTTAACTCATGATAATAAACGTACTTTTAAAGTTATTAAGAGGGTTTTGGAAGATTTAGGGTACACCGTTTTCTATGATGTTTTAAACTCAGCTGATTATGGAGTACCACAAACAAGAAATCGCTTATTTATTGTTTGTTTTGCTAATAGCAATTCAAATTTTATATTTCCTCCTAAACAAAAATTAAATTTAACTTTACAGGATCTTTTAGAACATGATGTTGACAAAAAATATTTTTTATCAGATAAAATAATACCTACTATACTATCCCATGGAAGTGGTAACTATTACTCTAAATCTGAAACTGATTTGAAAATTGCTAGGCCTTTATGTGCAACAATGCATAAAATGCATCGTGCAAACCAAGACAACTATGTAACACAAAATGGAAGACTTAGAAGGCTTACGCCTAGAGAAGCGGCGAGATTACAAGGGTTTCCTGATAGCTTTGAGTTTCCAGTATCTGATACACAAGCATATAGGCAATGTGGTAATGCCGTCACTGTTAATGTAGCAGAAGCAGTAGCAAAACAAGTAAAAAAAGCTTTGGAGGAATTAGACGAATGGAAACAATATCAAAAATAGATCTAGACACAATTATAAAACTTTCAGAGTCAGTTCCTTTATCAAAAATGAATAAACCACAAGTTACATTTGAAGTTTTTTATGGTAAAGGTATTAAAGACGACTATTATACTAAATTTGGTGAAAATCTTATTGAAAAAATAAACAAAAACAAGAAATTCGACTGGATAAAAAGAATAGATTATGATTGGGTATTAAAAAACGAGCATCCTTTAGCTAATTTTAGTCCTTTCTATAGAAAGGAAAAACAAAAAACATCAGAAAATCCAAAATACACATTAGCTGATCTGTTCTGCGGTGCTGGTGGAATGTCTCTAGGTTTTGTTCAAGAGGGTTTTGAAATATCATTTGCAAATGACATTGAAGATTCATGTATAAAAACCTATATACATAATCATCCTTTTATACCTCATAAGCACGTAGTTAAAGGGGACATCGATGATGTTATAGAAAATATCACAGATTTAACTAGATTTAAGGATATAGATATAGTCATTGGAGGTCCACCCTGTCAAGGATTTAGTATGGCTAATAGACAAAGGATTAAAGATGACCCTAGGAACAAATTATATAAATACTTTATAGAGGCGGTTAAAAAATTGCAGCCTAAAGTCTTCGTAATGGAAAATGTCAAGGGTATGCTAAATGTAGCAAATCAAGTTGTAGAAGATTTTATGGAAATAGGATACTTTACAAGTTTTATGGTACTAAACGCTAAAGATTATGGTGTCCCACAAAACAGGGAACGAATATTTTTCATCGGGACAAAAATAGCTGGTGATTCAGATGTCTTATTTGAGAATATTCTAAAACAACAAAAGTCTAAAAATAGATTTTTACTAAAAGATGCATTGTTTGAGTTACCAGAAGTAAAAGCTTCTACTACTCGAAATGCAACAAATGTATATGATAAATCTGGTGGCTTGATATTGCCAAAAAAAAGTGATAACAGTAATCCTTATCTTGACCTTATTAATGACAATAAGAAGACTTACGTAGTTTTAAATGGTAAGGCTAGATACAATAATGATAGAGATATTGAAATTTATCGAAGACTTAAGCAAGGTGAAGATTCTACCAGTGAAAGAATCGCAGATATTATGCCTTATAGCAGCAGAAATCATATTTTTAAAGATAAATACTTTAAGTTGGTAAATGACGATTTTTGTAAAACAATAACTGCTCATATGCAATTTGATTGTAATATGTATATTCATCCTAACCAAGCTAGGGGTCTAACTCCAAGAGAAGCTGCAAGGATACAATCATATCCTGACAGTTACCTGTTTTTAGGTCCTTATACAAAAACATATATGCAAATAGGGAATTCTGTACCTCCTCTATTAGGTAGGGCTTTGGCAATCGAAATAAAAAAATATTTAAAGGAGTAGAAAAATGAATTTTGAAAGAGCGTGTGGAATAATTAAATCAGTGTTAGAAAGTACCACAAACATTGAACTTGATTGCGAAAATTATGATGGCATTCTTGTAAAGATACTAAGGGCTTCTAACACATTAGATGAAAATCGCACTACCAATCAGACCCACATTGCAATAACGGGGAATCAAATGGATATGTTCCCTTATTTAAGAGCTGATGGCTACTTGGATTCTGAAACTCCAGATCCAGACTTGAAAAAATATTTCATTGGCCAAGTAACTATGCATCTATCCAGAAATAACATCAGTTATTTAAAAGGAGATATGCAAATTGAGTCAGAAAGTAATACAGAAAGTATTGAAAATAGTTTCATTGAAACTAGATCCTCTATATTAAGAGCTGCACGAAAATCACAAACTGACCAGCTACAGCTATCTTTGCTGGATGAGGATGGTCCAGATTTTATTAAATTTAGAAAGTTATTAACAGAGGGATCTTGCTTAATAATCCTTAAAAGAGTAAATCAGCTAGAGTATGAAGCTTATGGAATTAAAGCGTCTGACACAACTCAAGCCTTAAATGAACTGAATAATAAGTTCTACAAAAGGCCAACAAACACCATTATTGATATATCTAAGGATTTTAAGTTAAAGGAAGAGGTTGATTATAACCACAATAGATTAAAAAACGGTGAAAACATCCTCCTTTACGGTGTTCCTGGATCCGGAAAAAGTTTTACAATCCAGACTAACTACTGTGACGATTTTGATTTAATGGAACGTGTAGTGTTTCATCCAGATTATATGAATACTGATTTTGTAGGTCAGATTCTACCTACTGTTAAAGGTGAAGGTGAAGAAAAGGAAATAACCTATGATTTTACACCTGGACCATTTACAAGAATTTTAAAAAAATCCATAAATAATCCCGATAAACATTTTTACTTAGTTATTGAAGAAATAAATAGAGGTAATGCACCTGCAATTTTTGGCGAGATATTTCAATTGCTAGATAGAGAATCAGATGGTACAAGTTCTTATAAAATTACTAACTATAATATAGCTAGTGAAGTATTTGGCGATAAAGAAACCCCTGTTTTCATTCCATCAAATCTAAGTATATTGGCAACTATGAATACTGCAGACCAAAATGTCTTTACTTTAGATACCGCCTTTCAAAGAAGATGGAACATGAAAATGATAGAAAATGATGTAACAAAGGCTAAACATGCTGAAATAAAAATTCTAGATACTACTGTAACTTGGGAAAGGTTTAATACTGTTGTTAACGATCAAATTATTACTAGTAGTGCTACTACCCTATCCTCTGAAGATAAAAGACTGGGTGCTTATTTTGTTACAGTAGATGTTCTTGAATATATTTCATTTGATACCCATAAAGACGAGATAGCAGAAAGATATAATATTAATTTAAATGATAACACAAAATTAGATAGGACTATCAAAGACTTAAATTCTAGATTTGGTGACAAGGTTATAAAATATCTATGGGATGATGCCTTCAAATTTA
>JAAZLO010000034.1 GCA_012689375.1 Bacillota bacterium
ATACTTTCGTATATCAATCCCCTTCACTTTTCTGCTGATAATTGTAGCAAAAGACACAGAGCCTAAAGAATAGCCAATAATTGCAGCCAAAAGTAATTGCAATATGTTTTCCACCCCCCTGTACTGGTAACATAGTGTTCCCGGGTTTGTTTAATTTAACGTTTTTTATGCTGTTTCTGCGGCATCTCACTATATAGCTTATTTTTTGTCAGCCTATAATAAAAAGATATATTTATTTTCTCTATAACGGTATTTTATCCTTTATAATAAGGTTGTAAAACTGACTATGTAGATATCGGCTACAAATATTAATTTTATATCACTGTACAGACTCGGCATGCGAAACTGACAAAGGCAACCACGCGTTTTTTTGGTTGTCTGCTTTAACTGCTATTAACTTGGTATGGAAGGATCCCGGGGCTAGACTACAGGTTAGAATCGGTGTGGAATAATTGCTTAAGGAGAAGGCGTCTCAAAATAAGGGCCATTTGTACTCTAAACCGGTCATGGCCTACGAATGGATCAATATTAAGAAATTTCCTGATGTTTTGCTTTCTGTATGATAGGGTATTGCGATGTATATGGAGGGAATCGGCGACTTTTTGGGATTGGTCCCCATGTTGAAAACAAGCTTCAAGTGTTTTGATTAATTCAGCGTTATATTTAAGATCATGATCTAAAAGCGGTCCGAGTGTTGTTTTTACGTACTCCTCGGCTTGCGTTGCATTTAGGCTTGCAAGAAAAAGATCTATACTTTCTATTTCATCAAAGCAGACTATGGATTTATCCCCGAGGAAGTACTTGCCAAGAATAACTGCGCTTTTTGCCTGGCGATAACTAACAGCCAGGTCTGATAATTGTTGGTGGTACCTACCTATTCCAATACGAACCCTCGGAATATTCTGAACAACGGAAAGGCTTCTGTTGATTAAATCAGCAATATTGGAAGCTCTGATCTTTGCGGATTCACCGTCAGAAGCTTCTCCTAGTTCCGGCAAAATAACAATTTGTTTTCCTCTCAACAAAATTACATTATTTTGATTTTCGCGCCTTAGGGTTTCTTTAATTATGATATAGATGTGGCTAATCCTGTCCTTCCCATAGGATAAAGCTATATCACATTGATCGTTTTCCATATCTACAGTTGCAACGATAACAATTCTTTTGGAAGAAAGGTTAAGCCCTAATCGTTCAGCCCGATCCAATATTGTTTCTTCGGGATAGCGGTTGCTTACTATATCATCCATTAGATCCCCTTGCATTCTAAGTTCGGTTTCAGTTATTATTTTCTTTTTCATCATTATAATGGAAAGCCCGACACAGGCATGCTCAATGGCAGCTAATGAAGTTTCATTTAGTTGTTCGTGAATTTCAAATGCCACTAAAAAACCTTCACATGCATCATCAATAATGATAGGCATTGCTACACACCCAATACGCTCACCCGGGTGTGTACGGATAAAATGTCGCGTAGGTTCTCTGTAATTCCTGATTATCTTCAGAATATGGGTGAGCCGGCGATCCAATTTTCCCGTTAGGTATTTTGCAATACATTGGGGTACGGGCATTCCTCCGGGGTTATAGGAATTAAGTACTACATAATCCCTGTCTAGGACAATAACGGGGGCTCTCAATTCCCTGGACAGGATTTGAAGTAATTCTCTTATATCCGCCCCTCGAAGAGTCATTTGTGTAAACAATCGGCTGATGCGTAAGGCGTATTCCAGTGCCCGTTTGCGCCTTTTCGCAATTTCTTCAAGCACAGGATCGATAATATTTACATAGGCTACGTCATTTGGAAGTTCGAGGATTGGGAGTGCTAGTTCATTTGCCTTATCAATAAGAGCCTCCGCGATTCCTTCCATATAAAGTTTGGGATAACATATTGCCAGGGCTGCAGCGTTATTTGCCTTAAGTTCCTGAATCATAAGGAGCTGTCCTTGAATATCCTCTTTTAAACTATAGAATGCGGTAATGAATAATTCATGTCCCTTACACCATCTATATGCATCAGGTACTTCAATTACACTTACATGACGAATAATGTTGGATAGGCCCTTGGTTCCCGCTATCACTTTTGCACGGCAAAGATCCCCGAGGTGCAATGAATCTCTAACAGTGAGTTCCATTTTAAATCCTCCTGCGATTATCTTTGTCAGTGGGACTCAAGTAACACTCTTATTCGTTTGTAGAATAGGGACTATAATGTCAGGTTTATTATATTATAATATGAAAATTAGTGCAAATGAACAATATTGTTAGGTATATTTGTTCATAGGACTGCAGGGGATAAAGGATAAAAACGTGAAAAAATTACTAGAGTCCCAAGGAAAACAAGGGGGTACTATAAATGCCCAGAATCCTTGAACTGGAACTTGGGAAAACTGCATATGTAATAGTAAAGGAGCTGTTCAGGCTTCAATCAGGTGAAAGCCTACTAATAACGGTTGATTCCAAAGATGGATGGAAAGCTGCACTAGAAGTTGCCAAGGCTGCTGAAGCCATCGGGGGAAAAGTGATGGTTGCGTGGCATTCAAGTGCTTCGGGTTATGGAAAAACAGGTGACTCAAAACACCCGACACCGCTTAAGGCTGCCATATCTGACACTGATGCCTGGTTGGAATTAAACAAGGAATGGCTTCTTTATTCAACGCCGTGGGAAACGGCAATGAAGAAAGGTTCCAGAATCCGTTATTTGTTTATGGGAGGCCTAGGAGTTGAGCAACTACACAGATGCGTAGGGAAAATCAATTGGCCTGCCCAGGAAGCCTTTCAAAATAAATTAGCTGAAATGACCCGCAACACTAACACTATGCGCCTTTATACAGAAGCCGGAACAGACGTTACATTCGATAACATTCCAAGCAGAAGCATTACAAATGAATTAAGGGCAGATGTCCCGGGTCCGCATTTCCTCACAGGTCAGATTGGGTGGGCGCCGAGAGAGGAAACTATTAAAGGCACGATTGTGTTTGACGGGGCGTTTTCAGGTGGTGGAATTGCGGATATTGGTATTCTCACAGATCCAATTATCCTTTCAGTTAAGCGGGGGCGAATAGTAAATATTGAGGGTAAAAGGGAAGCGGAAATCATTAAGTCGTGGATAGCAAGGCTTGATGATGACCGTATGTATAACTTAGTACATGTTTGCTATGGATATAACCCCGGAGCGAGACTGTCCGGGATATGTACGGAAGATGAGCGTGTTTGGGGATGTACTGGATGGGGAATAGGATACCAAGGCATAATGTTTGATGGAAATTTTGGCGATGCTGCTTCCCATGCAGATGGCATTTGTCTTAATACCACCGTTTACATGGACGGTAAAATGATTATTGAAAAGGGGGTTCCGACTCACCCTGAATTAAAGTATCTTGCAGATGAATGCAGACGTGGGTTTAAAAATGGCTAAATCTTTATAATCATTTATAATCTCTGAAAATATAGGTAGGATTATCGGAAGGAATAGCGAAGGTACTTAGAAATAAGGCAGTATATATCAATAAACCATGTCATTTAAAAAATGAAGGGGGAATATTTAGGTAACCTACGGATTTTTAAAGGCATGTATTTGAGGATATAACTCGATCGGGGAGGATAGCGAAATATAATAACCACATTTGGAGGGGTAACTTATGAGACAGAGAGTCTTCGGGTCCGGAACGAAAATGTTGGTGTTGTGTGTTTTGCTACTGGCCTTTACTATTTGCTTAGGACATGCCCTGGCTGCAGAAGAAACGATTAGGATTTTAGGCACAGTCCCTATGACAGGGGAAGCCGGTAACCTTGGACCTGCTTATGATAGGGCAATGCGTCTCGCAGTGAAAGACATTAACGAAGCAGGTATTAAGGGGTTCTCGAAAATTGAATACAAACTGATAGATACTGAGACAAAACCTTCAGTAATGGAAAGGAAACTACTGCGGGAGATTGAAACGTGGAAACCTGATATTGCCGGCGGAGCGGCCCTCGAAACAACAATTAGAGTCTCCTGTGAAGGAGGACCCAGATACAATCTTCCTATGTTTGTAGGCGGCCATATGGGTACCACTAAGTATGTACCTCCTGGTGAAGTCCCTGTGAGTAAATGGGTAAACTACTACGGCTACGCAGAATTCTTCGCAGGGTGGGCTGCCGGAGAATTCTTCCACGAGCTTGGCTTGGAAAAAGTTGCTTTGGTGGCCGGGGATTATGACTGGGGATACGGATGCGGCATAGGGATGAAGGCATACTGGGAAGAGCACGGAAGGCCTTTTGAAATCGATCCCGTTATTTATACAGCTCTTGACAAGACAGATTTCTCTACAGAAGTTTCGATCTTAAAAGCAGCTAAGCCTGACGGCCTGTTTTGCCCATACATGGGTGAAGGCTGGTTCAGTTTCCCAAAACAGCTGAGGGATGCGGACGCACGTCCTGAAGTATTCCTTTACTGTCCGACCTATTCTAATATCGGAGGCGCCATCGTTACAGGAGAATACGGTGCGGAAAATATATATACACTGGCAGATCACGATCCAACAAGCCCCGGCTGGATAGAGTTTGTGAGAAAGTGGAAGGATGCATATGGTGAAAAAGCATTTCCTGAAGCATACAGTAACAATCACTACCAGTTAATTTGGTGGATAAAAACTGTATTTGAAAATGCGGGAACCAAAGATCCTGATAAGTTTATAGAAACTGCACGGAAGACTTCCTTCCAAAATGTATGTATAAGCCCAATGGGTCCTGTGTGTGATTACGGTTCAAACCTGGGGGCTAAGGGATCTATTGTTAAATTTGTCCCAGGGGCCTCACCAATCCATCCGGACTTTGGCTTACACGAGGAATTAGTAAAGGTATTTACTACTCCTAGGATGGATTTAATTGAAGTACTTGACATGATGAAAACAATAGAAAAACTATAATCTTATTTTAGAGACCGGGTGCGGGGGTACCCTCACGGAGTACTCCCGCACTTTAACAAAGAAAAGAGGAATTGCTTTTATGATGCTGGAGATCAAGAATGTCTCTAAATCTTTCGGAGGACTAAAGGTTTTGGAAAATCTCAGCCTTACTGTAGAGGAAGGTTTGGTTTCAAGCCTGATTGGTCCTAACGGTGCCGGCAAAACCACTTTATTTAACGTGATTACCGGAGTGATTCCGGCGGATAGCGGGGAAGTATTATTCCTAGGAGAAAACATAACCAGGATGCCGGTTCACAAGATTTGTAGGCTGGGAATGGCCAGAACTTACCAACGCCGTAATCTCTTCCCTAACCTCACTGTGTACGAGAATGTTATAGCAGGTACATTTAAGGACACCACAAGCCTTAAGACTAGGGAGGGTCAGGTCGAAGAAATTTTAGATCTGTTGGAACTAACTGATAAAGCCGATGCTATAGTATCACGTCTTCCGCCCCTGGATATGAAATTAGTAGAACTGGGAAGATCCTTGGCAACCTCCCCGAAACTAATACTCCTTGACGAGTTAATTGGGGGGCTCCTATCTTCGGAAACTGAAAAGATATGTGATATTGTTGAGACTTTGCAACGGGAAGGCTATACGATTTTCCAAATTGGGCATGAAATGAGGCCTATCATGAGAACGTCAGATCACATTTGTGTCCTGGACAGGGGACGTTTAATTGCCCGAGGCAGTCCTGACGAAATAAGAAGTAATGAAGTTGTCCTTGATGTGTATCTTGAAGCCGGTGGTGACGAATAACAATTGAATGAAAAAGAATTAGTGCTTGAAGTTTCTGAACTAACTGTTAATTATGGTGCTACCAGTGCTTTAAAAAGCGTAGATCTTTTTGCCCATAAAGGCGAAATTGTGGGTCTGGCCGGGCCTAACGGGGCTGGTAAAACTACGTTGCTCGAAACAATAGCCGGATTTTTAAGGCAAAAGGAAGGCGATATTCGCCTTTTCGGCACGCAAATTAATGAGTTCCCCGTGCTTAAAAGGCGAATGATGGGTGTTGTTCTTGTTCCTCAGGAACGTAATAACTTCCCGTATATGACTGTCAGTGAGAATCTTGATGTCGGCGGGATTATAAATTGTAAGGATGTAAATAAGCGTCTAATTGAAGAGGTGTACCAACTATTTCCTGTGTTGCATACAAGAGCAAATCAATTGGCGGGGACAATGAGCGGAGGGGAACAAAGAATGCTTGCTATAGGTATCGGCCTGGTATCTAATGCAAGTATTTTATTAATTGATGAACCCTCAACCGGATTGGCTCCTAAGATGGTGACCCGGCTTTTCGAGACGTTAGGATCAATAAAGGAATTAACAGGAAAAACAATTGTGCTTTCTGAACAAAATATAGGTGTAATTGATATAGCAGACAGAGTGTTTGGGATTGAAGCCGGGGAAGTCCGGTTCTGCGAAAAAACGGAGGACCTTGACAGGGATATTATAAGAGATCTATATCTTGGAAAATAGATTAAAGTCAATCAAGTGCAAAGGCGGTTACTTTAGGAGGCAATGGGATGAATCTTGATGCAGGTATTACCGGAATAATTATGGGCGGGGTCCTGTCTCTCCCGGTGTTAGGAATCGCAGTCATATATGGCATGACAGGTATTACCAACTTTGCAATCGGGACAATCGGTGTTTTTTGTGCTTTTATGACGTGGACATTTTTCTCCTATGGCACTGTCGTAGGTATACTGGTAGGATTAGCAACTAGTTTCGTAATAGGCTATGTTATCCAATGGTTTCTACTTACTCCGTTAAGTGAAAAAGGCGGCGACTCAACCTTATTTTTTATAGTTACAATATGTATAGGCTTAGTATTTACCGGGCTTACGAGGGTGTTATTCCCACGGCCTAATATATCATTGCTCCTTCCTCGTATGGGAACTGTCAGAATCTTAGGAGTAACAACTTCAGGTCTTAAAATCTTCGCGTTCTTTTTTGCTTTATCTGTACTTTTTCTGATCCGGTTGTCAGAAAAGCATACAAATATTGGGAAATCCTGGCGTGCAACATCTCAAAACCTTAAGCTAGCGAAAACAGTGGGTATTGATACGCAGCATGTATTTGCCTGGGCTTCTTCTATTGGATGTATGCTTAGTTTTTCCGGAGCAGTCTTCTGGGCGGCTCTTTATAATGTAAGTCTAATGAGTGGATGGGATCTGACTTTTTTAGGGTTTATCATCGCGGTAGTTGGGGGTATCGGTAATATTTGGGGGGGTATGCTCAGCGCTCTCCTTATGGGAATGGTGATGAGTTACAGTGGGCATATATTGGGAGGCATGTGGCAAAGTGTTGTTTTATATTTCATCGTCATCCTTGTACTTATTATTTCACCGAGAGGAATTTTAGGCAGTGAACGATCATTATAAGAAGTTGGGAACGCTGTTAGCTTTGATATTGCCTTTTGCTCTCATTGGGAAAGTCGGTTATGCCCAATGGGTTATAGGGTATGTTTATCTATTCCTGATTCAGGGGTATGTTGCATGGTTTTTATTCTTCAGAACGAACCAACCGTTTTTTGGGTATTCCGTTACAATGGCGCTGGGGGCCTATAGCACTGCTATATTAACGGGTATATATGAATGGCCGTTAGTCCTTGGAATACTTGCAGGCGGCGTTATTGCATCAGCTGTGGCAATGCTGCTTTTCCTGTCTACCAGTAGAGCCAGAGGGTTTTACCTAAGTATGATTTCGTTTTTGTTAGCAATTATGTTCCCCATGCTTATAGACGCATTAAGGCCTATAACAGGGGGCAGGAACGGAATATATTTCAGGGGGCTCAGAGATATGTGGAGCCGCGGCGGCCTATTTGCATTAATCGTGGGATCTACTGTCCTGGCCGTTGCATTTCTCTTCTGGCTCATGAGTACGAAAACAGGGAAGACTTTTACCTTAATTGCCGAAAATGATGATTTGGCGCAGGCTGTAGGAATCAATACATTTAAATATAAATTACTGGCGTACGGAATAGCCGGACTTATTTCCGGGTTAGGGGGAGCCCTTTATGTAAACTATATAGGCTTCATATCCTCGATAGACGTGGGGGTCTTTACTACGACATATATTACCTTCATTCCTATAGTAGGTGGGAGCCAATTGTGCTACGGTCCTATACTGGGCGCATTAATCGTTTTCCTTCTTCCTGACTTATTGGTACCTATGGAAAGATTCATGGACATAATTTTCGGTGGTGTTTTTGTCGCAATCATTCTGTTGATCCCCGGGGGCATTGCACCGGGTTTGGAAAGACTTGTTAAGTGGGCATACAAAAGACTTGTTCGAAGGCGGCATGATTGTATTAAACCTGAGACACAATTGTAAGTAACAGGGTAATAGGCTGCAAATGACCGGATATTTAAGTTATTATATAAATATCCGGTCATTCATTCACTCACTTATCATTGTATTAACCATACCGTTAACAGCATCATCCAACATTGACATAAATTCTTCTTCATCTGTCATGCACATGTACTTCTTTTCATCGATTAAATTGATTACTTCAGCTAAGCCCTTATCATCTATTAGATTGTTTTCTTTCAGTAGGTGAAACCATCTGCTCATAGAATCTACAAGTCTGAGAGGGCCATATATTTGCGGCTCGTTCATTAGATTTTTGGCGCTGGTGATCATATAGCTGAATAATTTAAGTACTTCCTTACGCTTCAATTCCATCCCCCCATTTATTGAAATATGAGACTTTGTTAACCGGCTTCCGTAGAGGGGTCGGAGGATTGTTTTTGGGGTAGCCTATACTTATAACTAGTTCAGGAGATATATGATCCGGAAGCCTTAGAATCTTTGAAAGTGCGGGTCCGTTAAAAGATTTTATTGGACACGTGCCAAGACCTTTTTCAGTAGCTAAAAGCATTATATTTTGTGATGCCATACATAGATCCATCAGACAAAGCTCACGTTCACCGATTTCTCCCCCGTTTTCAAAAGCTAATTGCTTATCACTGCAGGCTACAATTAATGCGGGAGGGTTTCCCAAAAGTCCGGGGCTGAATGCTGCGGTTTGTTCAAGCACGTGCTGATCATTAACTACAATAAAATACCATGCCTGAATATTGCTGGCTGAAGGGGCCCAGGTCCCGGCTTCAACCAGCTCTAAAAGGATATCATCCGGGACTTTATCCGTCTTGAATGCTCTCACACTTCTTCTTTCCTTAATAACTCCCATAACACCCATAATATCACTCCTTATACTTCCTTTTTATAATTACTACTGTCTATTTTTGCAGTAGCTGTTTATGTTTTAATTTTTAATATGGGAGATCATACTTTTGGAGTTTCCTGTATAGTGTAGTGACGTGTATTCCAAGAGCATCAGCCACCTTTTCCTTTTCCTTTGGTTGATCACGATAGTAATTAAATGCATTTTGTATAGCTTGATATTCTAATTCTTCAAGGGTCAAGATATTACCTTGGGATGGTTGTCTTCGGGGCTTGTTCTTATTCTTAATTTTTTGTGGAAGGCTAGATTCTTGGATTATCTTGCTGTGTTCTACATTAACTGCATATTCAACACAATTTGATAATTCCCGCACATTGCCCGGCCATCCATAATCAACTAGGGCATTCATGGTATTATCGCTGAATCCTTCCACCTGTTTACCTACGGTTTTACAATGAACCGTTAAAAAATGATTTGCAAGTACAGGTATGTCTTCTTTGCGTTCCCTCAAGGATGGCATCAGGATAGGTACCACATTGAGTCTGTAAAAGAGATCTTCACGGAACTCTCCGTTTTTCACCATAGTATCCAGATCTCTATTGGTTGCAGCGATTATCCGGACGTCTATAGGACGTGATTCAATACTTCCAACTGATTCGATTACCCGATCTTCAATTGCCCGAAGGATTTTTCCTTGGAGATGGAGGGGAAGATCACCTATTTCGTCAAGGAATAAAGTTCCCTTATTTGCAAGTTCAAAGCGTCCTAGTTTCCCCTTTTTCCGAGCTCCGGTAAATGCACCTTCCTCATATCCGAACAACTCGCTTTCAAGGAGAGAATCAGGTATCGCACTACAGTTTACAACTGTGAAGGGCCCTTCTTTCCTTTGGCTTAAATTGTGTATTGCTCTTGCCATCAGCCCCTTCCCGGTGCCGCTTTCACCCCTAAGAAGCACTGTCGAATTGCCCGGTGCTATCCGTTTAACTAATTCCTTAATGGAGTATAATAGGGGGGATTCCCCTATAACATGACTTAAAGATGTAGTTTCCCTTTCCCGTTCCCAGATGTCGTAGGTAATACGTGATATATCAGAGAGTTCTTGGAATGTCAATACTGCACCGAGAGCTTCATCATCTACGGCGACCGGATAAGAATTACATATTGCATCGACTATACCTCGGGGGTGCTTTCTCATCCTGGCTCTATAGTTCTTGAGTTCGGTCCCCCTGCTAAGGGCATCATAAAGGCCTGTACCGGTTAGGACGTCCTTTAAGATTTTACCCACTATATCATCTAAGGATAATCCCAGGATTTCAAGGGCATAACGGTTGGCCTGCGTTATGGTACCATACTCATCAACGATTAAAATGCCTGAATCAAAAGCATTAATCGCAGCCTCAAGCTGTCGGTGTTTTAATTTATCACGCATTGCGGATTCTTCACTTAATATTTTTGTGATAAGCAGATCAGCCATGCGCCGAAGAAATGTTAGGTTGGCTTCTGCGTTAAAAAGCAACCTTTCCCTTTCTTCATCATTACGGCTGACTAAACCTATTACCCCACATATCAAGTTGTTACGTCTTAAAGGTGTACATAATTCACCTGTAGCATAACAAGATTTTTCATATATGCAATTACGACAAAGTTCATGGTGTCCGGGGTTTTCAATAATGGCGTCATTCCCTGTCCTATGAACGTAGGAATGAATATGGCCTTTCCCTGCCAAAGAAGTCCCAAGTCTTTTATTGAATTCACCGGTGCCGGCTATTACTTTAAGGTTTTCATCGGTTATTTCTACATCAACTTCTAGGGCTGCAGATATTGCTTCTGCCACATCCTGTACATAATTTTGAATATCTATAAGATTCAGCACATCAAAATCCTCCTTGACGTGATATGCCATAACTCAAACCTAATACAATAATAGCATATTCAGCATATTCCGGGTAAAATCTAATATTTGGTGCGAAATATCAAGTATAGGTCTAGGTACTGAACAAATCTTCGGTTCGGTATATAGAGTCTATAAGGAATATATAGGGTTCGTTGCAAACTATTATATAAAATTTCTATGTATTACTAGGGAGGATTTCCGGAATTGACATAGTAATAGTAGGTATAGTGGATAGACCACTATACCAATGAGCCACTAGACCACACTTTGTAATGTAAGGAGGTGACGTTAATGCAGAACATAAAGCATGATAAATACACAATCCCCATTAGTTCGCCCCTTTATTTCAAGCCTCCGTGGTATTCGTTGGATACTGAGGTGCAAATGGTTCACTATGAGACAAAGCGGGAAATTATCGAAACGCTACTTCCTGAACCTTTGGAATATCATTCAAATGAAGTTATTGCATGGGTATCAAGTGCTCCGTTTAGCACTCATGGGCCGCTTGACGAGGCTGCGATATTCCTGACTTGTAAATTCGAAGGTGTTCAGGGGGTATATGAACCATTCGTCTATTGTGATCAGGAAGTTGCATTGGTATCAGGGCGTGAAGTAATTGGGTGGGCAAAAAAGCCAGGCGAAATTAATCTCAAGATGTACGGTGAGACTGTGAGAGGCGAGTTAAGACGTGGATGCACACAGCTTATGTCGCTTGCCTGCACAGTTGATGTTCAAGGAGATCCGGATGAATTGCCTTTCGGGCCTGAATTTATAGTTAAGCTTATTCCCAGTGCAGAAGAGGATTCGCCTGCTGAGGTTGCCCAATTGGTTAAAATGGAAAGCGCTATGACACCGAAACCCGGTAAATTTTTTAAAGGCAAGGGAAGCGTTTGTTTCGAACGGGATAACATCGATCCCCTATATACTCTTGAGCCGGTGAAAATAATTGCAGGGTACTACGGTGTATTTGACATGGTGCTTCCTAACGGAAAGATAGTATACACATATTAATAATATCGGTTAATGCCGGAATTCCACCCTATAACTCATGCTATATGCAATAAAAGGGGAAATATGCTTGGAAGGGGGGATCTGATTGAAGGGACATTTTAATTCCTATATGAAGGTAGGGATTGTACACCCAATGGCTTATCCGTCAGCCGGTAATTGCAATGATTTGATGATGGAAACCATCCAAAGAATTGCCGAAGATGAATTTTTCGGAGCAATAGAAATAACTCATATTGAAGATGCAAGTGTGCGTGAAAAAATCCGAAAAATGCTCGACATAAGCGGGATTTCTGTGGTTTATGGGGCTCAACCTATAATTCTCGGAGAGGGGCTTGACTTAAACCATGGGGATAACGGTAAGCGTAAAAAAGCCATAACAAGGTTGAAAGGCTGTATAGATGAGGCATGTGAATTAGGGGCTAAGGCAGTGGTATTGCTGAGCGGTAAATGCCCAAACGAGGCGCAGCAAAAGGATGAAGCCATAAGGCTCCTAATTGATTCATTAAACCAATTATGCTCCCATGCTTTAAAAAAAGGCGGTATTAATATTGTATTGGAGCAATTTGACTTTGATATAGAGAAATATGCCTTGATAGGATTAGCTAAAGATGCAAGGTTTGTGGCAGAGAGTGTTAGAAAGGAATTCCTAAATTTCGGGCTATTGGTGGATCTTGGGCATCTTCCACTCATTAGGGAAGATACCGGTGAGACTCTTAGATTGCTGGCGGAATATCTCGTTTCTGTTCATATAGGTAATTGTGTATTAGCTGATACTACCCATCCTGCTCATGGAGATAAGCACCCGCGTTTTGGTATTAAAGGCGGGGAGGTTACCAACGATTGTTTGGCAAAGTTTCTGAGGCTGTTGTTTGAGGTTGGGTTTTTAAAGGCGAGATCAACTAATTTACCTATTGTATCCTATGAAGTTAAGCCACTACCTGGTGAAGATCCAGAATTAATAATTGCCAATTCGAAAAGGGCTCTCATAGAGGCATGGGCAAAATGTGAGTAATCTAAAAGCAATAGCTATGCCTATTGTAATATGAATTTATATCGTTGACTATCTAGAAAAACGAGGGATTCAGGTGGAACCTATCAGGAAAACGCGTTTATACGAGAAGGTTATGAGAGAAGTGCAAAGGTATATTCAAAAGAATGGATTGGTTCCTGGGGATCGGTTAATGTCTGAGCGGGATTTCGCTACGGAATTAGCTGTAAGCCGTACTTCAGTAAGGCAAGCCCTCACAGTTATGAGTTATCTTGGATTGGTAGACATCCGACCTGGAGAAGGGGTTTTCGTAGGCCACTCAGAAGAGGCGCTTGATTCAGTATCTGATCATGGATCTTTATTAGATGGAATTTTTGATAAAGGTATAACTCTTGATCTTCTTGAAGCGCGCCGTATTCTAGAGTGTGGCGTGGCCCCTCTGATTATAGATAGGGTTACTGAAGATGATATAACTGAACTGAAAAATCTCGTGGACAAATATGAAAAAGACCTTGAAGATCACGGCCTTGTTACAACCCGCGATGACATAGAATTCCACACAAAAGTAGTCCAGCTATGCCAGAATGATTATCTAATAAACATATATATACAAATATCCAGAGTATGGCTAAGATCCTCCAGGGACAGTA
>JAAZLO010000003.1 GCA_012689375.1 Bacillota bacterium
GTCTGTTCCTCAGTTAATTTATCAACAACTTCATTGAAGTTAGCACATCTTTCTTCAATCGATAGCGTACTTGGGTGTTGCCTCGGCATCTGTTCCTCATAGATTTCGCCGACCTGCTCACGACCGAGATCAGGGCTTACAGGAATTTCCCCTGAACCGCCCAGGTATTTATCAATTTCTATTGCAGCATGTCTGCCGTCAGCAATGGCTTGGATTACGGTATCAGGCCCGTGGACGCAGTCTCCGCCTGCATATATTCCGGGTTCATCTGTGGCAAGAGTCCGTGGATCCGTAACCACAGTTGACCATTTTGTTTTTTCAATTCCGGATCCTTCCGGAAGGACCGACATATCAGGCCGCTGGCTTATGGCAGGAATAACCATATCTACATCGATAACAAAATTCGACCCTTCAATTTCAACGGGACGCCTTCTTCCGCTCCGGTCAAATTCACCCAAGGACATACGGATACATTCCATGTTAGTAAGTTTCCCGCCCTTACCTATCATTTTAACAGGTGCAGTCAGGAAGTGTATTTTAACCCCTTCGCGTTCCGCCTCTTCTATTTCACTTTTTTCAGCAGGCATATCTTCCCTTTGACGCCTGTAAATAATATGAACTTCACCCGCACCAAGACGAAGGGCGGTTCTGGCCGCATCTATTGCAGCATTACCTCCCCCTATAACTGCAACTCTCTTACCGACTTTCGGGTTATTACCCAGATTAACATCCCTTAGAAATTCAACGGCACCAGCTACACCTTCTAAATCTTCGCCTGGGATCTCAAGTTTTTGACTGATATTAGCACCAACTGCTATAAATATTCCCTGGTAACCCTGGGCTTTTAAATCATCGATAGTTATATCCTTACCGACCTTAACCCCTGTATGGATTGTCACACCCATTCTTTCAATATAATCAATTTCTGCTTTTAAGATATCCTTGGGAAGCCTGTATTCAGGGATTCCCATAAACAACATTCCACCGGGCTCAGGTAATGCTTCAAATACTGTCACCTGGTGGCCAAGTTGCGCCAGATAATAAGCTGCAGTAAGGCCTGCAGGACCAGAACCGATAATTGCTACCTTTGTATCCTTTAATTCCGCGGGCTTTTCTACAGGAATCGGGTTTAACAATTCATAATCTGCAGCAAACCTTTTCAGTATACATATAGCTATTGCATCATCAAGCTGGGCCCTTTTACATTTCCCTTCACAAGGATGGGTGCAAACCCGTCCACATACTGCAGGAAAGGGATTCTTTTCTTTTATAAGTTTTACTGCTTCCCTGTACCTTTTTTGCCTTATCAGGCTGATATACCTTGGCACATCAACATCAGCGGGACAAGCATTCTGACATGGTGCTTCAAATAAAGCGGCGCACACAGACGCAGGACATCTTTTATCCCTAATATGAGCCTCATATTCATCCCTGAAGTAACGTATAGTAGTCAGAACGGGGGATGGGGCAGTCTGTCCCAAACCACACAAAGCTGTTTCCTTGATCCATGTCCCCAAATCAATCAGGAGTTCAATATCTCCTTCCCGTCCTTCACCCCGGGTAATCCTAGTTAAGATTTCAAGCATTCTTTTTGTACCTATACGGCATGGGGCACATTTACCGCAAGATTCATCCTGTGTAAATTCTAAAAAGAACCTTGCAAGGTCTACCATACATGTATCTTCATCCATAACAACGAGCCCGCCTGAACCCATAATTGTCCCAAGTTTAGTCAAAGACTCGTAATCCATAGGCGTATTAAGGTGTTCCGCAGGAACACATCCACCTGAAGGCCCCCCGGTTTGAGCTGCTTTGAATTTCTTACCGCCCGGGATTCCGCCTCCGATATCAAATACTATCTCACCTAAGGATGTACCCATGGGAACTTCGACAAGCCCTGTATTATTAATCTGGCCTGCAAGGGCAAATACTTTTGTCCCTTTACTCTTTTCCGTCCCAATACCGGAAAACCATTCAGCACCCCGAAGAATTATAGGAGGAACGTTTGCATAGGTTTCCACATTATTGAGAAGAGTCGGCTTCCCAAACAATCCTTTATTTGCAGGAAAAGGAGGTTTAGGTCTAGGCTCCCCACGTTTACCTTCGACTGAGGCAAGAAGCGCAGTCTCTTCCCCGCATACGAAGGCGCCTGCACCTACCCTTATATCCATATCAAAATCGAAGCCTCTCCCAAAAATATCCTTACCTAAAAGCCCATGTTCCCTTGCTTGGTTTATAGCATGGGTAAGGTGGGCAACTGCCAAAGGATATTCAGCCCTGACATAGACATACCCCTGATTCGCACCAATGGTATAGCCTGCAATTGCCATAGCCTCAATGATTGAGTGGGGATCACCTTCAATAATGCTCCTGTCCATAAATGCGCCGGGATCGCCTTCATCAGCATTGCATACTACATATTTCGGGTCTCCTTTTGCCCTTCTGGTGAATTCCCATTTCAACCCGGCGGGGAATCCTGCCCCTCCACGTCCCCGAAGACCTGATTCCTTTAAAACATTTATTACATCTTCAGGGGTCATCTCAGTGAGTACTTTGGCAAGAGCCGAGTACCCGTCTTCAGCTATATATTCCTCAATATTAAGAGGATCAATCCTGCCTGTATTCCGAAGTGCAATACGGACCTGTCTGTTAAAGAAGACCATATCGGAATATGTCGGCACTTTTTGTTTTGTATCCGGGGTTGAATAAAGGAGTTCTTCAACTACCCTTCCTTTAAGGAGATGTTCGTTAACTATTAAACGTGCATCTTCCGGTTTTAAACTTTTATATAAAACTCCCTCAGGGTAAATAATGATGATTGGACCTAATTCACAAGGGCCCATGCATCCTGTGACAATTACCCTCACTTCATCATTCAAGCCCTGTTTTGTAATTTCGTCAGTAAGCGTCTGCTCAACATCTTTACATCCGGATGAGGCGCAACTTGCCCCCCCACAAACCAGAACATGTGTCCGATAGGAACTCATGCTACCAAGCCTCCTTATCCTGGAACAACTGTTTAGATTTACATCGACATTTGAACCTTGTAGACAAATACTGCGATGTTATTCGTATTTATCCAAGATTTTCTTCAATTGATCTGATTTAACTCTCGCGTGTATATCTTCATTTACACTGATAATCGGGCCAAGACCGCAGGCACCCATGCATCTGACAATTTCTACCGAGAACCTTCCGTCATCAGTTGTGTCTTCCCCTTTTGTGCCTAAATCCTCCTCGAGTTTCTCCATAATGTCATCGGCGCCTTTCACATAGCACGCCGTGCCTTTACAAACCCGAATGACATTTCTGCCTTTAGGTTTCAACGAAAACAGCGCGTAGAATGTAATAACACTGTAGACTTCACTCAGGGGGATGTCCAACCCTTCAGCAATCATAGTCTGGATTTCTTCAGGGAGATAGCCAACTACTTGCTGTGCTTCGTGCAGAACCTGAATCAAAATGCCCGGTTTCCCTTTATAATGGCTAATTATCTCCCTGACCTTTTCTCTTTGTTCATCAGTTACTTCGCCAAAACGTGTACATGTCTCACAAGCCATATCCATTCCTCCTTGTCGATCCAGAGCTGCAAACGGCCATCATCATATTTACCTAGACGGAAACCAAGATTAATATACTTGCAAAAACCATACCAGTTTATATTGAACGGAAAGCATTTTCACTCGGAGCCTTGTGAAAAGCATCACAAAGTTGGCTGTCGATTCGTACTTTCCAATAAAACCCACAGAGGAATAATGCGATAATGCATTGAAAATTAGACTTCCCATATATTCCTCGCAGGTTTAATACCTTCTAATAAATTTAACTGTAATACAGGCACCGAAATTTATACTTTCACATATTAATTAATAACAGCGTCTTTATAAACGCAAGTCCCTCCAGTTAATTTAATATGCAATGAAATTCAGGAATCCGACAAAACAAAATGCAAAAAAACATTATATAATGCAAATATACATCAATACCTATATTTTTTCAATTTCCTAACGACAGTGGACTGATTCACTCCAAGAGCTTCCGCTGTTTTATAAGTGGTGCCATGTATTTCCTTGGCACGTTTAATTAATTGCTTCTCAACTTCTTCCACAGCTTCACGAAGTGGAATAATGCCTTTTACCGTTACTTTAGAAGTGGATTTTTTCTTTTCCCTCCTTACATACAGGGGTAAATCTTCTACATCAATTTGATCCCCTTCAATTGTAACTACGAGCCTTTCAATAAGATTTTCCAACTCCCTGACATTACCGGGCCAGGAATATAAGGTTAATAAATTCCTGGCTTCCTCGGAAATTGTCTTATCGTACCCGTATGCATTATTATGCTTCTCCATGAAATGGTAAATAAGAGGAACGATATCATCCTGTCTACTCCTGAGAGGCGGGATAGTTAAAGGAACAACATTTAATCTATAAAAAAGATCTGCGCGGAATTCTTTTTCTTCCACCATTTTCACAAGATCCTTGTTTGTCGCAGCGATTATTCTAATATCGACGTCAATAGGACGAATCCCGCCAACTCTCACTAACCGGCGTTCCTGAATAACCCGGAGAAGTTTTACTTGTAAATCAAGGGATAATGAAGATATTTCATCAAGGAAGAGACTACCGGAAGACGCAATTTCTATCATTCCCGGTTTCCCCTCACGTTTAGCACCGGTGAATGCACCGGCTTCGTACCCAAACAACTCAGATTCCAGAAGATTTAAAGGAATAGCCCCGCAGTTTATAGTAATAAACGGTCCGGCCTTACGAAGGCTTGCATTATGAATAAATCGTGCAACGACTTCCTTCCCTACACCTGATTCACCCATAATAAGGACTGTAGTGGTAACCTTAGCGACTTTAGCCGCTAAGTTCAGCACCTCCCCCATTTCAATGCTATAAGCGATTACCGGGACTAGGAAAGGATTCTGTTTTATTTCAGGTGCCCGGGGCTCTGATGATAAAAGGAACCTGGCAGCTTCGGAAATACGGTTCTTACCGACCCCAGGCAGAGCCCGGGAGAAAGCCTGATCAAGATCATGTGAAGCATTACTGCCTGATGCCAGTACCCATAGGACTGCTTTAGCATCATCTTTTAGCCTTATGGCTGTTTCCCGACATACCCGAAAGCATTTACCGCACCCATCACATATAGACGGATCTATGGCAATTCTATCTCTGATATCAGATATGGCATTAACGGGGCATTCTAATATACACAGGCCACATTTGGTACATTTGTCACTGTCAATAAAGATAAAACCCGGCAACCGAGTTCCCCTCCCAGAAAACATTATACATTAGATATTCAACTTCGAAAAGCCCCACTGCACATTACCTAGAAAATATTAATTTACTCTTTATATTGGAACAATAGAATAGCAGAGTTTTTAATTGTACCAGAGGGCAACACCGGCAAAAGAACAGCCGATCTTTTCTACCGCATGTTCTGTTGCCTTTACCATAATCTTTTCAATAGGTGCATTACGCCGGGTTAATGCCTCCCTTACCATCTCCTCTACCCTTTTCTCTGCTTCAGCTTTTGTACACACTCCACTGAATTCCATAATTATACCGAAACTTCCAGGTACAATACCTACACCAACAGCAGCAGAAATAACAGATCCCGGAATATCACTTCTGATAACCCCATACGCGATAGGTGTGAGAGACCCCGGCTGTATATTAATTCGTTCCGAGTATTTGGCTCCGGAAGGAAGAATACTAGAAACCCTTACGAGGTTTAGATTTCCGACCCCTGCCACAAGCAATGCCTTATCAAATGCTGTAAGCTTTGTATTCCCTTCGGCACTCCCTGAAACTAATGTGAATTTCTGTGGTATGGAAAGCATTTTCTTGCCTCCTCATGTATTAAATTTAAAACTGTATATATACTATGCTCGCCTACCTCCGGCTGCGACACTGTCCTATTTATTAATCATTCAGGTTATCCTGCGAATCCTAAGTTGCGGGGCGCCCCCTCGCCGGGCCCGCTGGACATAGGCTTCAGCCCTTAACTTTGCTGAACGGATCTCCCCCTCTTTAGGGGCTCTCCCTGTAGCCTTTTTATATTCCTGGACAAACAGTTCAACAAACTTTTCCATCTTTTCATTGCCTTCTATGCCCCATTCCTTATAATGTTCTTCGATGTAATCCACTATATCTATGGTTGTATCCGCAATAATCCGGTACTTACGGTTTTTCTTATATACCTGTAACCCATAACCTATGAGGATTACTATTAAGGGTTCCATTACAGATTCACTGGTTACTACAGTCCAGAGAATCTTTAAAAAGTCCATTTAAATCACCTCTGTCGAAAATAAAAACATCTTTTCCCCATATGCCATATACTAAGTGACAGCCTCCATTTTTGTGCTATATACCCTTATAAAACGAAAAAGAATATCAGGAGGCCGACACTACATGGAAAGGA
>JAAZLO010000035.1 GCA_012689375.1 Bacillota bacterium
ACCTCTGTCGAAAATAAAAACATCTTTTCCCCATATGCCATATACTAAGTGACAGCCTCCATTTTTGTGCTATATACCCTTATAAAACGAAAAAGAATATCAGGAGGCCGACACTACATGGAAAGGATATTTTATTGACACAAACGGTGGGGCTTGCTATTATGGAAACGCACAGTGCGCCTATAGCTCAGGGGATAGAGCACCGGCCTCCGGAGCCGGGTGCGCAGGTTCAAGTCCTGCTAGGCGCACCATCTAATTCTGAACCTGTAGTTTCTGCCTTTTTTATTTCTACTTCACTGCCTGTATCCGCATCTATATAAACTAAATATGTATCTTCACCAAGGACACACCTGAATTCATAAACCGATCTTTCTTTATGGAAATCGTCAAGTATAATTGCTAATCCTGAATCAATCACAGTTAATCTAGGATTCAATCTTTTTCTCGCTTGAATTCGGGAAAGCTTAGGTTCCTTTAACAATCTTGTCCTATGAAATATTTGATAGCCGGTCCCTTCAAATCCGTCTACGCATCCATTATCCAATGATACCCTGACGACGACATAATCCGGATATATCAAAGTGCCGTCCTGCTCATAAGCAAAGCCTATAGTTGTTATGCCTTCGTAGGTATGCCTGGAAACCTCTTGCATATTTCGGAAGCCCCGTGATGATAAAAATTCTTTTGCTACGGTAACAGCAGTGTCCGGCGTAATAGCTTCGGACTTTACAGATGAATCTTTAAACATCCATAGAACTTTACCGCCGCGTATTGATACATCTGCCCATGCTCTGGAAACCGGAACTTTGGGGGAAGCCATTTCCACTCTGTAGCATTCAGGCTCTGAGGGTATAACTGAGGCAATCCGTCCGGTTACATTTTGTTTCCCCTCATATCCTACAAACCGCAGTGCTATTCTTATAGCCTCATCTTTGCTTATTTCAGGATCGACTATACCAGGAAGCTTTCTTTTTAGAGGTGGTATAACCCCTTCAAAATCAGGCGTAGGAAACCTTGTCATTCCGTCTTCGAGCATTTCAAGGCTTTTTGTTACCTGGTTTGAAGGTGTAACCCGGGTTTTTTCGTTCCTGGGATGTACAGCTGAGGTAGTCATGATATCCCTTTGGACATCCGTCCACCTAAGTCTTTCCGAAGTAATGGATCCACCTATGCCGGCTAATTCCGCAGCTGCATATTTTGCCTGAGCCTGGAGATCCTTCAGTATTATCCATTCATCGTCTGAAATTTGAGCACCGGAAGTTTGTTTTTGTGATAAAGCAAAAGTGAACGAGGCCACCTGGAATAAAAAAGTTTCAGTAGATGGAAGTTGGATTACACCTACAGGAAGCTGACCCAATCCTGATCTGGCGGATTCTGTGTGACGCCAGGCATCTGCCAAAGCTTTTTGTGTTTGGGAAGGTGAGGCTGAAACCGCTGCTTTTTCTAGTTGCATTGACAGAGAATCCACATGATATATCATTTCCTGAAATGCGCGCCGATATTGATTTTCGATTCTAATTTCTGATTTTACCCTCAAGGTATACTCGCGGATCCCCACAAAACCTAATATAACAATGATTATAACCCAACCGATCCATCCCCTTTTCCCCCTCATGATCACCACTCCGTAATTGATTATCTGAGAAAAATATGTTTACCTATTTGGACAATATAACTTCTTGTAGCTACCCACCAATTTGTGGCTTTAGCCGGATTATAATAGTAAATTGCACCCCCGGAAGGATCCCACCCGCTGATGGCATCTTGTGCAGCCCGGTATGAGGAAGACTCGGGAGACCCCCATACATGACCGGTACTGACTGCGGTAAAAGCATCAGGCTCAAAGATAACCCCTGAAATGGTATTGGGAAAATGCGGATGATCAAGCCTGTTTAAAATCACGGCCCCAACCGCAACTTGACCAATATAGGGCTCACCCTTTGATTCTGCGGAAATTACCCTTGCCATTAATTCCAGATCATAATTGTAACTTTGTCCGGGTTGGGCCGTCTCGAATTTCGTAATATCCGCTGTATTCGGAAGTCTGATCTGCCCATATACTTGCCTCTTACCAGATACTTCCGTAAGCCTGACATGCCACAAAATCGTGACAACCGCCACAAGAACACAGATAACAATAATGAATCTACCTACTTTAACCGACATGATCCCCGCCTCCCGACCAGGTCCTGATCGAACTTATTATGTCGCCGGGGCAGTTTGCTATTCAAAACCTTACTTTCGGCGATTATTCCGCGGGAGTTATGATATGATTGATTAAAATCAAGAAGATGGAGGATTATTTTGAGGTGATAAATTTCTATGAAACTCTTTGAACTTACTGGATACCTTGATGATTATCTTATGGTTCCCCATATCCCCGATTCCTCACTGAATGGTTTGCAGATAGAAACTGATCGGGAAATAACAAAAATAGCTACTGCTGTGGATGCAACTATAGAAACATTTAAGCGCGCCAATGAAAACAATGCTGAACTTATCATTGTCCATCATGGATTGTTCTGGGGTAAAGCCCCAATTAGAGGCCCCCTTTATCGGCGCGTTCGATACCTTATTGAAAATCGGTTAAGTCTTTATGCTGCGCATCTTCCTTTAGACATGCATGAAGAAGTAGGAAATAATGCAGAGCTTGCAAAGATCCTGGGTATCAGGAACATACAGCCCTTCCTGAGATATAAGGGATCGCTGATTGGACTTTTCGGGGAAATTGATGCCATTGATATCCATGGCATTACGGAGCTTCTGGAAGATCAGCTCCGTTCAGATATTAAAGTATTCCCATTAGGTAAACATAAAATTACAAAAGTGGCGATATGTAGCGGTGATGGTGGGCAAGATCTGGATCAGGCAATAGAAAAAGGAGCAGATCTCTACCTTACAGGCGAAACTTCTCATGAAGCGCTCACTCTTGCAAAAGATGCGGGGATAAACCTTATATTTGCAGGACACTACAGTACAGAAACATTGGGTCCCAAGGCTTTGGGAAAACATATAGAGACAAAGTTCGGGCTTCCCACAGTATTTATAGATGTACCGACCGGGCTATGATAATGTCAGGGGGCTTCGGTTATATTCAGTACAGTGCTGAATATTTTCCCATCCCGGTAAATCCTAAGTTCCAATTTGCCTCCTATGCCTGCCGAGTTCACGGCATTTCTTAAATCCGATACAGATTTCGTAGGCCTTCCCCCGGCCGACACAATAATATCACCATGACGAAGCCCTGCAAAACCTGTAGGGCTTTGCCTTACATAGCCTGCAATGGCCAGACCGTAATCGATATCAAGATAATAATCACGGGCAGTTTCAGGCGTAATTATCCAAACTTGAGTTATTCCTATCCAGGGGCGTCTTACTTTTCCATGTTCCATGAGCTCTATTGCTATTTGTCTTGCGGTATTAATTGGGATTGCGAACCCAATCCCTTGGGCTTCCCCATAAATAGCAGTGTTTATCCCGATAACTGTACCACGCCCATCTGCCAGTGCACCACCGCTATTCCCCGGATTAATCGGGGCATCTGTCTGAATTAAATTTTCAAGGTGGATCCCCTGTTCAACATCGAGGGGAACGGATCTTCCCAAGGCACTTATCACACCTGCGGTGACTGTATTGTCAAACCCAAACGGGTTACCTATAGCCACTGCCGCCTCACCTATTTGAATAAGATCAGAATCACCTAATACAGCACAAGGCAAATTTTCCCCCTCTATTTTTAATACTGCCAAGTCTGTATAATAATCGCCTCCGATTACAGTTGCATGGGATTCCCTTCCATCGGAAAGCACAATCCCGATTTCTTTGGCTTTTTCAATCACATGATAATTCGTAAGCACAAACCCTCGGTTATCAAATATCACACCTGATCCCAGCCCTTTTTCCTCCTGAACCATACGCTCAAAGAAAAAAGTATAATAAACCCGCTCTCTGAGAGTGGATATTTTAACAACAGCCGGGCCTACCTTTTTGGCTATATCCGGTATACCAAGCCCCTGCTTGCCAATGTCCGAGTTTTTTATCCCGGCAGGCGTTGGGACAGCTTCCGAAAGCTCAATGGCACCGGGCATTTTTTGGGATATAGAAGTAATTCTTTTATCTACTTGTCCCAGAAAAACAGATCCGATAACAAGGCCCCCTACAAGTGTGCCAGCAAGACCCACTAGAAAATATCCAATAAGCGACTTGTATCGGCTATGATATCCGGAGAATTTCATTGCAGGCCCTCCTTATCCTATTGTTTCTAATATTCAATTCCTCTGCGGGCCGGTATTCCCTGGGTATAAGGGTGTCTCACCTCATGCATCTCTGTTATAAGATCCGCGTACCCGAGAATTTCCCTAGGCATGTTCCTACCGGTGAATACAATTTCTATATTGTTTGCCTTTCCCTCAATAAGTTTTATTACATCATCTGTTAAAAGCAAACCGAAGTCTATGGCGAGGGATATTTCATCAAGAATTAGAATATCAGCTTTACCGCCCGTAGCAATTTTAAAAGCTAAATTAAACCCCTTAGTCGCAAGGATATAGTCCTCCTCAGTTATTTCCCCTATCCGAAGCATACATTCGCCACAATTCATACAGCCAAGGGAACCTTGCCTTATTGAAGAGGCCCGTTTACAGTCTCGGCCGAACTGAAAGATTTGAATTTCAGGATATAAACGCTGCAGGGAAAAAAGTTCCCCTGTATAACTCACACCTTTTACAAATTGAATGATCGTCACGGTAAATCTATGACCACATGCTCTCAAAGCGAGACCCAAAGCTGCTGTAGTCTTTCCTTTACCGTCCCCTGTATATACCTGAATAAGACCTCGCTTAAAACTATCATGGACCCTAATAAGCTCAGGGAGGTCTTCAACCACCGGTTTCATACTGTCACCCCTAATCTTATAAAATATTGCTTTTAGCAGATCCCTCATCAAAACCGGGCACTAACATAACCTGAGGACAATCAATCACAGGGTGGTTCTTGATCACAGCCTTAACTTTATAGACTTCCTCCAGTATTTCTTCGGTTAAAATCTCCCATGGACTTCCGTCTGCCACCTTTTTCCCCTTATTCAACATTACCAATCTGTCTCCATATTGGGATGCTAAATTCACATCATGCGAAATAACAAGAATACCTATGTTTTCATATCTTGATAAAGACTTAAAGATATCCATAATCCCCATTTGATAACCGGGATCAAGATGTGAAGTAGGCTCATCCAGCAATAAAAAACCCGGCTCCTGAGCAAGGGCTCTTGCAATAATAACCCGCTGCCTTTCGCCGAAGGATAAGTCGAACATCGATCTTTTGGCAAGGTGAGTTATTCCTGTAATTTTCATAGCCTGAAAGACAACATCAATATCATGCCTGCTTTCCCCTGCAAACCTTCGCATGTGAGGTTCACGGCCCATCATTACTACCTCTAATACTGAAAAAGGAAAAGGTATGTACCCGTTTTGGGGTACTACTGCAATTCTTTGTGCGATGGATCTGGGCGACATCTTACGAATACTTCTGTTATCAAGAAGAACCTTCCCTGCACAGGGTTCCAGGGTGCCTGCTAAAATTCGGAGGAGTGTAGTTTTCCCTGAACCGTTAGGACCAAGTACACTAATAAATTCCCCTCTTCCCAAGGATATTGATACATCATCTACAGCCGGAATTATATCGTACTTATAGCATATAGAAAAAGCATCCAGTCTCATAGCTTTCACTCTTTATATATAAAATAACCATCAGGGTTTATTCAATCTTGTAAGGACTGCATTTATAAGTCAGCCCTTTGCACCTTATACCGTTTTAGAATGAAAAAAAAGAAAGGCGCACCTGCAAGTGCAGTAATAATACCAACAGGGATCTCTGCAGGCGGGATTAATGTACGGGCAATTGTATCTGCTGATACGAGAAAAATACCACCTGCAATAACAGAAGCCGGTAACAAAAGCCTATGATCAGGCCCTAGGATCATTCTCATTATATGGGGTACAATAAGCCCTACAAACCCAATTATTCCCCCAACTGAAACCGAAGCCGCAGTTACTAAAGAAGAAGCAAATATTATAATACGCTTCGTTGATTCAGAGTCAATTCCAAGGTATCTTGCCTCATCATCACCGAGACAAATAAGATTTAAATCACGTGCTCTGATAAAAAGAATGGCTATACCGAGCACGATATAAGGAACAGCTATTTTCACATGAGTGTACCCTTTGTTGGAAAGACTCCCCATAAGCCACATTATAATTGCCCTAAGCGAGTCACCTGATACCATCATGGCAAAGGATATAACCGCCCATAAAAATGAACTTACAACAACTCCTGAAAGGAGAAATGTATTCATAGGTACTCTGCCCCGGGCTCCTGCAAGAAAATACACGACAATCATAGTAACGATGGATGCAATAAACGCCACAACAGGCACAGAACTCAATCCAGGGAAAAACGACGGCAAGTTACATAAAATAGCAATTGTCGCTCCTAACCCTGCCCCTGAAGATATCCCCATTATGTATGGATCAGCTAGGGGATTACCAAAAAGGCCTTGCAATGCAGCGCCTGCACCTGATAGGGAACCCCCTACTAGGGCAGCAAGAAAAATACGGGGCAGCCTCACGTCAAGAATAATTGTTCTATGGATATCTTCAACACCTGTACGGGGTGCCTGCTTTATAGTATAAAAGATTTGTTTTGTAAGGATTGATAAAACTTCAGTTGCAGGAATTGTCACGGCACCGATACCGGCTGCAATAACTATGGCTACCAAAAGCAGGAGCGCCAAAATAAGCAAGTAGCCTTTTCGCCGGTTTCTATAGGCTGAATAGCCTGTATGTTCCTGTTCCATCAACCATTCCGACCCTCCCTGCAAATAAGTAAAGTGAATATTGGATGCCACAGGATATTAACTGAAATAATCCGGATGAATAGCTTCTAAAAGTTCCGAAAGGCCTTGAATCAGCCTTGGTCCAGGACGGGTTAAAAAATCCGGATTCAGTTTTCTTATTCTACCTGTTTTACAGGCAGATACGTATTTCCAAGCGGGTCTTGTAAGAATATCATTTTCATCTGCCCATACCGTAATTATTACCTCAGGATTTCTTTCAATCAGGACCTCCGTACTAAATTCAGGCCATTCCACAGCTGAATCCCATGCTATATTTTCCCCACCTGCAATAGTAATAAGCTCATCAATAAAAGTACCGGGCCCTGCAGTCATTAACGGTTCATCCCATATCTCCACAAACACGCGGGGTCTTCCCCCTTCTTCCACAGCTTTGGCTGCTTTTATTTGAATGTCCCGGATTTGGTTGCCAAGATCTTCAGCAAGCAAACCCGCAACTTCTTCGGTCCCGGTTGCTTTACCTATTAAGATTATATTATTTAAAACGTCCTCCACAGTTTTCGGATCTACAGCAAGAACAGGTATACTAAGATCAGAAAGGGCCTCAATAAT
Organism: Bacillota bacterium; assembly: GCA_012689375.1. Taxonomy (GTDB): domain Bacteria; phylum Bacillota; class SHA-98; order UBA4971; family UBA4971; genus UBA4971. Next base: position 7,466 of record JAAZLO010000035.1, read on the forward strand.
AGGCATTTGCATACTTGCAACTGATATTACCAAATCCGGGGATGTTTCTATAATCTTTTCAATACTCATCTCTACCTGCCCGATCTTTGGTTTTGCTTTAGCTTCGGGAGGGTAGTTGCATTCTTCCGTGACACCAAAAACTTTTTCGCCGAGACCTAATGCAAACAGGATCTCAGTATTACTCGGAGCCGTCGATATAATAGATTTGATAGGCAAATCCACCCTGATCTCCCTTCCCAAATCATCAATAATTTTATATTCTTGGTTTTCGGCACCCACAAGTAACTGAATCCCGAAGGAGCAGATTATTATAATAACAACAGTAATTAATACACGATAACTATACCTGTTCAAGCCCATGATGAACCCTCCTATTCCCGTCGTACCATAAAAAATACCCTGACTTCAGATCAGGGTATTCCGCCAAAACAATTTTTTGGCCTGTGACCCCCTTTCACCGAAGGTGTAACAAGCAACCCCGGACAGGCAGGTCTCCTGGCTTCCGGATCATTACATTTCCCCAACCCTTCCTCATATTGAGTGGTTAAACAGGGGATGCTCACCGGATACAGTGGCGGGAACCGCGGGATCACAGGGTATATATCCTGTTTCCTCTTCCCTATTCTCCTTGACAAAGGCACCTGTCGGGTGCAAAGTTAAATTTTATGGTACTTGTATGTTATCATTCTCAAACCTGACAATCAATTGATCTGCTCAATATTATATTTTTTGATTCCTTCCTCATAAAGATCATTACCGTAAATATCATTAACCACAGTTACAGGAAAGGCCTCTACTGTAAGTTTTCTTATAGCTTCAGGCCCTAGATCCTCATATGCAATAATCTCTGATTCTTTCACACATTTTGCAAGTAATGCCCCTGCCCCTCCAATTGCTGCAAAATACACAGCCTTATATTTAACCATGGCATCCCTTACATCCATAGATCTTGAACCTTTCCCAATCATCCCCTTAAGCCCGTGTTCCATAAGGATAGGAGCATAGGGATCCATACGGTAACTGGTAGTGGGGCCTGCGGAGCCTATAACCTGACCCGGTTTCTCAGGGGCCGGGCCCACATAATATATGATCTGCCCCTTTATATCCATAGGGAGATCCTTACCCTTTTTTATAAGATCCACGAGACGTTTATGGGCGGCATCCCTTGCAGTGTACAAAGTCCCTGATATTTTTATGTTATCACCCGCCCTGAGGGAAATAATATCATCATCAGTTAATGGGGTGGATATGTTAATAATAGCCATTGTTATATACCTCCATATTAATTTCCCTGTCTACAGCACTATAGAACCATAAGAACCTGCATGACAGTTTAGGTTGCAAGCCACAGGCAAACTGGCTATATGACACGGGGCAAATTCAATATTTACAGCAAGCGCAGTTATCCGGCCTCCGAAACCTTGAGGCCCAATCCCCAATGCATTAATTCCCTCAAGGAGTTCACGTTCAAGTTGGGCGTATTTAGGGTGGGCATTATAGGAACCGACCTCGCGAAGGACTGCTTTTTTGGCAAGAAGAGCAACCCTATCGAAAGTACCCCCAATTCCAATACCCACTACTATTGGCGGACACGGGTTAGGCCCTGCTTTCCTCACAAGATCGATTACAAATTCTTTCACACCTTGAACCCCAGCTGCAGGAGGGAGCATAATAAGACCGCTCATATTTTCCGCACCACCGCCTTTAGCTGCAAGAGTCACCTTTATATTGTTGCCGGGGACTATATCCGAATAAATTACGGCAGGCGTGTTGTCCCCTGTATTTACTCTTTCAAAAAGAGGATCTGTAACAACAGATTTTCTCAGATATCCCTGGATATAACCTTGCCTGACACCTTCGTTGATAGCATCGTAAAGATCCCCACCTTCAAGCTTTACATTTTGGCCGATTTCAACAAAAACCATGGCGACCCCTGTATCTTGGCAAGCAGGAACGTCTTCTTCCCTTGCTATTTTATGATTTTCAAGGATCCGGCAGATAATCTCTTTACCGATAGGGGATTCTTCAGAAATACTTGCTTGTTCCAGAGCATTAATTATACCCTTTGGTATATTCGAAGTTATATTCATAGCGAGCTCTTTAACAGCCTCTTTTATTTCATTAACATCTACAATTCTCCCACAAGATTCATTCATAGTTTTACCCCTCTCCTTTGGGTTTACAGGGATACCCCGGTACTAACAAATCAGCTCCTTTTCAGGAGGAAAATTCCCTCAGGACTTTATCTAAGGTCTCTACCGCATTTCTTTCCACAAGATATATGAAATCCCTGTTTGTCACTGTCGCATAGAACCCGTTTTCCGTTCCTTTTCCAATTTTAATTTCAAGCGTGCTTCCCCTTCCTAAATCCAGGTGCACCCGGATAGTAGGATTATCCAAACCATATCTGGCGAAATCAACACCTTCTTTCAACACCTCGCCGATCCCCATTATTCGAATGTCCCGAAGTGCAGACGAAAGTGTATCTCTGTTAAAAAGCACAGATGATTTACTTTCCCCTGCAATATACAGGTTACAGTCTTCCTTAATATCCCAACTTGCTTTAATAACCCCATCGTTATCCCAGCAAACTAATTGCCTTTCAATTAGATCAGGGGTTATTAATTCCAACGGTGAAAAAGCCTGCGGTTTAACTAGATAAACAGCAGATGAATCCTTGGTCCTAACATAAAAACCCTCATTACCCGGCCCAGAATCGCCTATAAGGATCCGATACCCTGATACATCCCGGGTTACTGTCAAATCAATTCTTAGTCTAGGCCGATCAAGCCCCCATTGTGAAAGATCCCGGGTTTCATTATCAACAAATTCAGCCACGGTAAGGCCGGTTATATCCTGAATAAGCTCATCAATTCTTTGTTTGTCTGCCCTGTCAACAATGGGATTAATAACATACCAGGTATCATCCCTTTTCTGACAGATAACATCGGACAAATAATCTTCTACACGCTTAATAATCCTGATACCGTTAATGGATTCCCCTGCTGCTTCTATTATTTTCCTTCCCATAAGATCATCAGTGGCTTCACAAGGGCCACCTGCTGAAGCCACAGGAAGAATATAAGCATCCGCCCCCTCTCTGAATACTGTATTCTTACCGGCATACCCTGTCTGTTTTCCCCGCCCTATTATGCCTAAGCATACCATAAGCACAATAATAACTATTATAACTGCAAAAATACCGGGAGATCTTTTCATAAATTCCGCTTCCTTATCCACACTCTCACACCCAACGTTTTTCTATTTTCACATTCTTAAAATAGTGCCTGCAAATTGATTCATGATGCTTCCCCGCTTTTGCCATATTATGTGCCCCCCACTGGGACAGCCCGACCCCATGACCAAACCCCTTTCCTTTCATAATCACTTTATCCCCTATTACTTCAAGTTCGGTTAGAAGATTAGATCTCATACGCATGGGATCCAGGGCAACCCGAAGATCATTTCCTCCCACTGTAGCCACACCACCTGTATGATGAACAGTTAACGTTTCTGCGCGCTCCGACGGCCCCCGCTTAGCTATTGATATGTTATCAATATTCTTTACAGTCAGCCCAGTCTTTTTAAGGGCAGCCTCTATCTCACCCTTAGAGAATTCCGCCTCCCACCTGCGATCCGAAAGGGGCACATCTTCTGTATCGTCCGGGCTATCTGTCACAAGGGTATATGCAGGTTCAGGGTCCTTTAGATTTAGACCTTCCTTTGCCAAAGCTGTTTTCCCGCCTGAGTTTGAATGAAACCATGCATTAATGAGTTTTCCGTTTTCAGTTAAAACTTTCCCCCGGGTCTTTTTAATAGCTCCCCTTATTGCCTTGTTCACATTTTCAGGCTTATACTCCTGGGCTTCTTTAAATCCGGCCTGTATATCCGAACCCATAGGGCCTGTCCCCCTATGTTCCTCTAAAGCTTTTAGGGCAAAAGTCCTTGCTACTATAGCCTGAGCAGCTAAGGCCTCGTGGGGCCAGTAGTTTTTCATCTCCCCCCCAATAACTGCAGCAACGTACTCCTCCATAGGTAACTCTAAAACTTGTTTTTTATCAGCAATGTAAACCTTAATAGCCGGTTCTTTACCAAGTGCAGCCTCCTTTGATTTTAACACTCCGAAAATAACTGCGATCACCGCAATAATCCCCACACCAACCCATGTCAAAGTTTTCCTGCGATTGTCAGCCATTTTATTCCGCCTCCTGTTATAATAACTTCATTTCACATTTTATCCTTATAGTTATTATGCTCAGGGACAGAATATAGATAGCCATACATTTATAATCATCAGGCAAAATAACATGCGACCATACGGTTATTATCTACAGGCATCAGCTTAGGCTCCACTTCCTTACAGATATCCCGGGCAATGGGACATCTAGGATGAAGCCTGCAACCGCTCGGCGGATAAATTGGGCTGGGGATCTCACCTTTTAAAACTTCACCGAAGCCCCTTTTCTTCGGATCAGGGACAAGTACAGCCTCTATCAATGCCTTAGTATATGGATGAAGAGGATGTTTAACAAGATCATCAGTAGGGCCTTTTTCCACAATTTTTCCTAAATACATAACAGCTATTCGATGGCACACATGACGAGCTGTAGCTAAATCGTGTGTAATATAAAGAAAGGCAACTCCCCTTTCACGTGATAATTTCAGCATTAAGTTCAGGATCCCGCCACGGGTAGATACATCAAGCATAGATACAGGCTCATCTGCAACAATAAAATCAGGCTTTAAGACGAGCGCCCTAGCAATTGCAACCCTTTGTCTTTCACCGCCTGAGAGCTCATAAGGATATCTTGTCATATATTTTTCCGGGGGTACCATGTTAACATCTTCGAGTACTTCCTTAATATAGGGAAATGCGTCGTGTAGGTTTTTCACAATCCTTTGCACCCTTAGAGGCTCACTGATAATCCTGTAAACATCTAATCGGGGATTCATCGATTCATAGGGATCCTGATAAATAATTTGCATTTTAGTCCTGATTTTTTTTAACTGACCGGTATTTAAAGCAATTAAGTCCGTGTTTTTAAATACTATCTTTCCTTTTGTAGGTTCGAGCAGCCTCAATATTGTTCTGCCCATAGTGGTTTTCCCACAACCCGATTCACCGACAACCCCGAAAAATTCACCTTTCATTATGCTAAAACTAACTCCGTCAACAGCCTTTACAGTAGAAGTAGAATTCGATGCTAATTTTCCCTTTATTCCGCGGCGTAAGGGGAAGTGTTTTGTGAGGTTCTCCACTTCAAGGATGACTTTTTTACATCCTATGGTACCTCTCCCACCGATTATTTCTATTGATTCCATATATCGGTCCCCTTCTTAAGCATATCCGTGTTATGACATGCAACCCTATGATTATCCGGATGAACCTTAGCAAGCTCCGGTTCCTTTTCTAAACAAATACCCTTCGCCAATGGGCACCTGGGGTGAAATTTACACCCTGCAGGAGGTGACAGTAAGTCCGGAGGAGACCCCGGCATTGAAATTATCGGAGCCTTTTCCGCCTTAATATTGGGGAAAGATTTCAGAAGTCCAATACTGTAAGGATGCTTTGGGTTACCGTATACATTTACAACACTTCCGTATTCTATAATCTTCCCTCCGTACATAACAGCGATATCATCACATGTTTGTGCTATGATTGATAAATCATGAGTTATAAGCATCAAAGAAAGATCCAAGGCATTCCGTAAATCCCCTATAGCCTTTAAAATTTGTGATTGTACCATAACATCCAGGGCAGTCGTGGGTTCATCTGCAATAACAATGTCAGGGTTACAAGAAAGTGCCATAGCTATAACAATTCTTTGTTTCATACCACCGCTGAATTCATGGGGGTAATCCTTAGATCTTCCTGGATGGATACCTACCATTTCAAGAAGATCATTCCCTCGCCTGACTGCCTCAGATCGGGTAACATCTTCATGTGTTAATATCGCTTCAATGATTTGTTCTCCCACTGTATGAACAGGATTTAGAGCATTCATTGCCCCTTGGGATATCATAGAAATCCTTTTCCAACGAACCGATTCTCTGAATTCTTCGTCATCCATACTAAGAATATCAACGCCGTCAAGCATCACCAGGCCCCCGTAAACCTTACCGTTAACAGGTAACAGTCTAAGAATTGCCATAGCCATGCTTGTTTTTCCGCATCCTGACTCACCTGCTATCCCCAATGCCCTTCCCTTTTCAATATTAAGACTTACTGAATCAACTGCTTTTACACAGCCTCGAAGGGTTTTATAGTAAACTTTTAAATCTTTTACTTCCAATAACGCCATAATTATAACCTTTCTCTGTACTTTGGATTAAAGATCTCATTGATTGTATTACCTATAAATACAAAAGCGAGGCTGAGGAATGTAATTGCTAATCCGGGAGGTACGAGCCACCACCATGCAAGTGTAGTGAATGCACCGAATCCCCTTGCATTATGCAGCATACGGCCCCAAGTGGCGACTCTCGGATCACCAAATCCCAGAAAACTCAAAGAAGCCTCTGTTAATATTGCTGTCGGGATCAGAAGCACCATACTTGCAAATACAAGGGGAAGTACATTCGGTAATATATGAGTAGACATTATATAAATATCTGAACCGCCTGATGCCTTGGCAGCCTCTATAAATATACGTTCTCTTAACGAAAGGGTCTGAGATCGGACTAATCTCGCCGTATTCATCCAAGCAAAGGCTGAAACTAAAATCACAATGTTCCAAATGCTCTTCCCGAGTATCGCCCCAAGAATAATGAGTATGGGTAAGACAGGGATTGCAAGGAAAACATCAACTGCCCTCATTATAAATTCATCAATAACTCCGCCCAGGTACCCGCATATTATTCCTATTGCAGTTCCCACCGCAACTGAAATAACAGCTGCGGAAAGGCCGATAACCAAAGATATCCTCGTACCGTAGACAAGTTGGGTCCAAAGATCTGAACCCATATGATCCGTACCAAGAATACCATGTACCAACCCGGGAATATGAAGTTTTACATTACTGATGTACAAACGTGTGGAGGTATCTCCAAAACCGGGATTCGGGCGGAATATAAGAGAATAATCCCCCCTCGATGAGAAAATCTTTGAGGCGGGATCTTCAAAAATTGTAAGACCGAGCCTTTGCTTAAGGCCTAAATCCCTTGAATCGATCCTAACAACCTGTTTGTCTGAATCACTGGAGTATGATTTTCCCCACAGGCTATACTCCCTTCCTTCAGGTGTCTTTATCAAACATTCAAACCCTGCCTCCGAATGAAAGGGCGCATTAACCCAACAGTCAAATGTCAGGCTGAAAGTCTTCGGGGCACTATAATTGTATTCTATGATATGTGAAACTGGCATGTCCTTTATTTCGTACAAAGGGCTGTCAAAGCCAATCGTAACGGTTTGGGGTGCATTGTTATACTTTGGTATAACATATCTGAACCATAGGGGGGCGGCTATCCTATCAGCCAAGAGGATTTGTTTAGGGCTATACGGGGTAAGAAAAGGAGCAAAAATTGCAATAAATACATAAATAATCACTATAATCAGGCCAATCATACCCAAGGGCTTCCCCTTGTATCGCTTCCAAAAAGACATCACGCCTGTTTCCACACGCAACTGATATTTGTTCACTCTTTCCCACCTTCCCCTATTCGGATCCTGGGATCTACGAATCCGTATATAATATCAGCTGCAAAATTACAAACCACAACTGCCAAGGCAATAAGATAGAATGCCCCCTGTGCGGCAGGATAATCCTGCATCATTATTGCATCAGTCAGATACTTTCCCACACCATGCCAGGAAAAAATAGTCTCTGTAATCACAGCACCTGACACCACCCCGGGGAGCGCCCCAAATACTAATGTAATAATAGGCGGCAATACACTCCTTAAGGCATGGTGCCGCAATATAATATTTTCCTTGAGACCTTTGGCTTTAGCAGTAACAATATAATCTTGATCAAGCGCTTCAAGCATTGTATTACGTGTATAAAGAGCCCATGATCCAAAACCTACTATTACGTTGCTTCCCGCAGGTAATATTAAATGGTGAACTCTGTCCAGAATCTGGAGAAAGAGTCCGTAGGGTTGAGGTGCACTTATAGTACCATGTACCGGCAGGATCGGGATATAGTAACCAAATAACATCAATAATAACAACTGTATCCAAAATGCAGGTACAGCATAGGTAAAAAGGCCTGCCCCTGTCACAAAACCGTCACTGAATGTCCCCTGCTTCGATGCTGTATAAACACCTATTGAAATGCCGATAACAACAGTTAAAACAAAGCTTGTCAAAAAAAGCACCATTGTATTCGGAAGCCTTTCCTTAAGCTCGTTTATAACAAACCGTCCTGTAGAAAAGGAAATACCTAAATCAAACTTTATCATGTTGCCTACGTATTTAATGTACTGTACGTGGGTAGGTTCATGAAGGCCAAATTCCCTTTTAAGCTCAGCTTTGGCTTCAGAAGTAAACTTCGGATCGATTATCATTTTCGTGGCATCCCCAGGTATAAGACGAAAGATAATGAAATTGAACGTGATAATGATAAACAGCACCATCAATGCATAGATCAGTCTTTTTAGTAAATACCTCGAATAAACCAAACAGCCTCACCCGCCGATCTATTCAGCCATTTATCCCGGAAGTCCTTATCTCTATTTAGTTCCGCCGCCCCGGATATCAGGAGCGGCGGATTTATTTCAAATATCATTCCATATAAGATCACCTTTAACAAATATGTTTTATCGGTTTATGGAAGCTTCCAATAAATCGGGTTTTTCTTCAACCTGACGTACTCTCCTACTTTGTATTGATCAAGAATAAACGGACCGTGCCCGACGAGCTTTGTGAGCCCGGGCACTTCCGGATGGGCTTCAAGCCATGGCTCAAAGGTTTTATAATCTTTTACATCTTTCCAAATCCACTCAGGCAAAAAGTTTGCATCGGCTCCATAAAGATGCCAATAGCTCTCAGTGCTAAAATAGACCTTGGCAGTATAATCATTAGGAGTTTCAACCTTAACGACATCTTCAACCATGGCAATATAGTTAGGGACCTTGTTATCACGTAGGTACTCTATGGTAAATTTAATGTCCTTAGATGTGAATGCTGTAGTATCCTGCCATTTAATACCCTCTTCCAAGTACCATGTAATAACAGTCCCTGTTTTACCCGGCTCGGGCTCCCAGGTTCCTATTTCCCAGCCTTTGGCCATCCATGGGATGTCCTCCATAGTCTCGGGGTGTACAGCCATTAACCCATCGTAAAGCCGGCCGAGGACCTCCCACTCATAGGCAGTACTTGCAGTACATGGGTTCAGGACTTTTGGTTCTTCCGGGAGTAACCAGCGTATTGTACCTCCCGTACCCTCGGAAGGCCTTATATTAAGGGTTGTCCAGTTGTTGTTGTAATTTGCCGCACCGTAGCCATGCATTGGTACATAGCCTGTAACCCTGTCCTTACGAAACACGTCCATATATGGTCTAGAGTAAAGTACAGTGTAGGGCTGCTTCTCAGCAAGAATAACCTGGGCTTTATCAGCCGCTTTCTTCGCAACCTCCACATTAGGCGCATAATATAGTTCTTCCAGGACTTTGTCTAGTTCAGGATCGCGAATACCCGGATTATTATATCCGGCTTCAAAATCCTCAGATGAGTGGAAGAAGTGATATAAGGGGGTTGGCAGGCGGTTCAGCTCCCATGCCAATACATACATATCAAATTCTCTTAAATCTATTTTATCGACCATAACCGGAAAATCCATTGGTTCAGGCTCAACAGGTAAATTTATTCCCTGACATGCTTCTGCAATAATTTTCCCGAGTTCGGCTGAAGAGGCAGCCATTTCATATGTAGGTGTCAGAATAGTAATTTTCCGCAGGGGTTCCCCTGTTTCAGGATCGATCCGGATCCCGGTGGCTGAATCTATCGTATAACCTGCCTCGTCCAACAGCTTCTTAGCTTTTTCTGGATCGTAAGGGAAACTTGGCACATCATCTTTATAATAAGAACTGGATGGTGGTAGGAAAGCAGACAATGGCAGCATATACCCTTCAAAAAGGGTTTGAATTATATTATCCCTATCTATAACATGGGCAACAGCCTGACGAAAAACGTCTGCCTCAAGAGGATCACGCCTCATGTTATAACACAGATAGAACATATGGAATCCATAGTTCATTGTAATTTCCGCGTTTGGGTTTTTCTTTACTGTATCAAGATCAGAAGGTCTTGATAAACCCGGATAAACATCAATATCGCCACGCATAAATGCTATAAGTTGCGCATCGAGATCTTTAATAATCGGCATTATAATCTGATTTATTTGCGGTCCGTAGGGCTCCGATTCAGCCTGCCCTGCAGTAACTGTTCCGTATGTTACGGCTAGAATCAAGCAAATGGCAATAGGCAAAAAAAATTTCTTCGACCTCATGATTCTACCTCCCTTAAGTCTGTCATCCTAATAAGCCATAAGCGCGAGGTTTTTCAACGCTTATACAGCCCTCCGGGGCTGGGCTGATCACCACCTCCTTGCCATTCACTTATGTATACTTGATCGATGCTTTCCGCACTGTTCGGCAAAATGCCCAACAAACCGTCGGACTGAGCGTCTGATGACTTTTCGGCACCTGCAAAGGATGGATAGGTAATTGGGAAACGTTGTACACAATTCCACATAATCCTCAAGATTCCTCTTTATTTACAACTTCTATTATTTGTTCCTGATACAGCATTACCTGCATATAAGTGCTTCTTCCAATCCTTTTTCCCGCAATAAAGGACATCTCCGGCGATGTACATAGCAGGTGGGCACTTCGTATTCCGAAGCACCCACCGTGTAAATTGCAAACAACCAGATCTGTAAGCCGAATCCTGTCGAGGGTAGCCATCTGTCTGGGACCCCGGTTACCCAGGGGCCTCTAGCGACCGTACCCGAGAGAAAGGCGGGCCACCCTATATCTCTCCTATTTGGTCTTGCTCCGGATGGGGTTTACCTGGCCAACCAGTCACCTGGCTGCCGGTGCGCTCTTACCGCACCGTTTCACCCTTACCCTTACTCAATGCCTGATCCCGCTCCTCTTATAAGGATCAGGCGTAAGAGCGGTTTAATTTCTGCGGCACTTTCCTTAGGGTCACCCCCACTGGAAGTTATCCAGCACCCAGCCCTATGGAGTTCGGACTTTCCTCAGGCGTGTTCTTTGTAATAATAAACAATGAACGCGCCCGCGACTACCCAATCTGCTTGTTTGAATTTGCTGAAATTATTCTATCACTTTTCCCCTTCCACTGTCAACATCCTGCTCCGGCCGGCAATTATCCTTATCCAATCTGGAATCAATGCCTATATTTGCAAGCATGTCAGCGTGAGTGTTTTTCTCACGGTTAATATGGCTTATCTCAAACTTTGTGAATTTACTTCTTAAAATCTGGGCTTTCATAAAAAGAGGCCTCAGCCTGGGAGACTTGACAGAATACACACCCTTCATTTGTAATACAACAAGTTCACTGTCAGAATAAACACTGACTTTTTTCGCCCCAAGTCCTTTCGCAGCTTCAAGCCCCTTTATAAGGGCAATATATTCCGCCTCATTATTTGTAGCAATCCCAATCCATTCAGAGAGCTCAGTAAGACAGGAACCGTCTGTGTCTAAAATAACAGCGCCGATTCCTGCAGTTCCCGGGTTACCACGGGATGCCCCGTCTGTATATACAATTACTTCTTTTTCATGTTTGCGTTTACAGTTATCAACCAAATTTAACTCCCCGTTAATTCATGGAAAGGAATTATCCTCTCCAGCATAGGATCCTACCGCAATTCTCACACCTGGTGATTTTATTATTGGGTTTAGCTAATATAATAATGGAATTCGGAAGCGCTACATGACATCCACCGCAGATATTGCCTTTGATGGGAACAACTACACGATCTCCTCTGTCTTTAAGTAGTTGTTCATATTTTTTAAGGGAAGAATCGGATATATTTACTCGTATTTTTTCTTTGGATTTTTTAATATCCGCGAGCCTTGAGGATATTTCCCCCATTTCTGAACGACATTTATCTATAAGCCTATCACGCTCTGCTTCTTTCTGCGTAATTTCCAGGTTATCCTTATTAATTTCCGATTCAAGGGTTTCCACCCTTTCCATGAGTTCTATTACGTTATCTTCTAGTTTATTTTTTGTTGATTTATACTTATTAAGCCTGTTCATCATATTCTCAATTTCCCTGGGGTTTGTTACTGCACCGCCATATAATTTTTGAGAAAGTGAATCGATAGTTTCAGTTATATCCTTAGCTTCCCATTCCCCATGTTTTTGTTCTTTACGCACACGATCTAATTCGAGATGGGCATTACGCAACCTTTCACGCAGCGTCAAGAGTTTATCTTCCAATTCATCAATATCTTTTTGAATCGGCAATTCCCTTAGCACAGTCTCGAGAGCTAAGCACTCCGCATCAAGTTCCTGAAGTTCAAGTAAGGATTCTATTTCTGTCATCAATATCCTATTCCTTTTCGGCTATAGTAGAACCCTGGTGCGTCCTATTTATGCATTTCAAATCTTAACTTCTGGTTGCGCCTAGAAGGTCTTTATATGTCTCGATATCCATCCCTACTTCAGTTCTTTTCCCTTGGACGTCAGTGCCGTTCTTCTTGGCACATTCTACACACCGCTTTGTAGTGGGCAAAATGTCCAGCCTGGCCTTGGGGATGATTCTCCCACATATCTCGCATATCATATCCATCCTTACAGGCCCCTTTCTCGCCCGGTCACAGGTCTTTCAGGCCGTCGGCCCCGGTACTCGATATAAGCTATGATACTGTATGTATTTCTACATAGAGTGTTCAGTTCCTCCCGAAACCCGTATGCTTTCATTTTCCGGGAAGGCCGTTATTTGTAAGGAGCTAGGCTAAAATAAATAAAAAAATAAGCAGGCTGTAAAAACCTGCATGAATTTTTGGTGGGCCCACCCGGATTCGAACCAGGGACCAACCGGTTATGAGCCGGTCGCTCTACCGCTGAGCTATGGGCCCAAAATTATGGCTCCCTGGGTAGGATTCGAACCTACAACCCACCGGTTAACA
>JAAZLO010000036.1 GCA_012689375.1 Bacillota bacterium
AGTATGCCGCAATTATAGCAGGGCATATCTGCGTCATTTGATCAGATCAAAGGAAATGTTAGGTGCTAGGCTTCTTTCATACCACAATGTGCATTTCTTTATAAAATTTATGCAAACTATTCGTAATACGATTGTAAATGGCACTTTTAACGAATTCCGGAAGGAGTTTCATAGATTCTGTGGAACTAACGGACAGTGAATCATAATAATATAACCGTAGGGAAATATCACAAGAGGTGAGGCAAATGGGTGGACAAAGTTCAATGACATCAAGCTTGATAATGATTGCGTTAATGTTTGGGATCTTTTATTTTTTGCTTATAAGACCCCAGCAAACCCAGCAAAAGAAAAGAAGGGAAATGCTTGATGCCTTGCGTAAGGGGAACACTGTTATAACAGTCGGTGGAATCTATGGACAAATTGTTGATGTGAAAGAAGATTCATTAATACTCCAAATTGCTGAGAATGTCAGAGTTAGGGCTGTACGTTCCTCAATAAATACCGTCCTAGGGAAAGGTGAATCGTCTAAAGACGTAGCCCCTGAATTAGCTGAATAATATCTGACGGATGTAAAATACCCGGCTTGTAGGGGGAAGAACAGATGAATAAGAAACTCTTTGTGTACCTTACTTTAACAGTACTGACAATTCTTTGTTTTTCTTGCCCTTCCCTTGCGGAAACCGGTAAACATGTAAAGGAACTTGCGGAGAAATATGTTTTAGCAATCGAATCAGGGGACTTTAAAGAGGCCAGGCAACTTGCTTCCGGGGCGGCGGTATCCTGGGTTGAATATATGGAAGCCATCGGTGGTTATCGGGATGGCTCTGTAAAAATTGTATCATGCGAGGGTGTAGAGTTTTCAGAATATTGGTTGGTTAAAGTTGTATTTCAAAATGATGACGGGGATTATGGTGTCAGATATATAAGGGCTTCGGAATCTGAAAAATCGGAACTTGTAATTATAGATGACGGAAGACGGGGACGGGGTTGGGTTTCAGATAATTTTATGCCGGGGATAATTTTTGATGAACCATGCGAAATCAATGGGCTCCGGATAACGGTAACAGCTTTGTTGGAACTGCCTTCTGAGATCAAATTCGACATTTTAATTGAAAACCACCTAGATCGTGATGTGGCAATTTATCCCCAGCTCGAGTCTTATTATACTGTTGAAACAACAAGGGTAAGGAAGGCTTACTATTATCCTAACCCAGTGAAGAGTTCAGGCATTGACGGTGTAATCCGGGCAAAGGAACTAAAAAAGGGATTTCTTATATTTCCGAAATTCACCGGTGATTTTGCCCAGGATCCCAGCCTTGAAGGTTTAAGATGGGTTCTTTATATACCTTATGGAGTTGATAAGCAGTTTGTCATAGAACGTTAGTTTCTTCTTTGCCTTAACTTATCATTTTTCTTAGGATCCCGAAGCCAAGGCCTTCCCGGCGTATTTCGTTACAGTTGAAATCAACTTTAACAAGATCGTCCAACGGGGCGTCAGCTATTACCCGGGAATAAACACCCTTTAATAAGGCTATGCTTCCGTATAAAGAAACTACTTTGAAAATCACATCTGCATCATATGATTTTCTCACCACAAGGTCACCGATAGCCGGGAATTCTGACATTCCCCTCCCCCCAGATGTGTTATCATCTATATTTTGATGAATTTATATTTATTTGTGTCCTGATTTGAATTTTATTTGTATAGTATACTTACTTCCGGTTTTCGTTATAGTTTATGAAAGATGCATATGGAAGGTCACAACAGATCCGATGTTTTATGCATAACCGTAAAGGGATGGGTGTTTTATTGGCTGAAGAAAATAGTAAAATCACAGTTAAGATACATATACCGGCCGGGATAGTTCATTGACAAGGTACTGCCTAGCTCATATAATAAAGCCATGTAAAATTCCCGGATGGTGAAGGAGGAACCCAGTATATGAGGCCAGGAACTATATGGAGGTTTATCTCTGTAATTGTAATAGCGGCTGTTTGTGCTCTGGCCATCTGGAAGCTTCCGCTTAATCTTGGGCTTGATCTACGCGGTGGCACCCGGATGATTCTTGAAGCCCGGGACACTGAGACAATTAAAGTTGATGATGATGGTGTTGCCCGAGCAAAAGAAGTTATAGAGAGACGGGTAAACCAGTTGGGTGTGGCTGAGCCTGTAATTTACAGGCAGGGGGCAAGGCGTATTATTGTGGAATTGGCAGGAATAAAAGATCCTCAAAGGGCCAGGGAAGTTATAGGGAAGACGGCCCAATTAGAGTTCAGGGATGAACGGGATAAGATAATCATGACAGGTAATGATTTGAAGACAGCAATAGCCGGATATGATCAATATAACCGTGCCGCTGTGAACTTCGAACTTACCCAGGAAGGTGCAAAAAAATTTGAAAAGGCAACCCTGGATAATATCGGCCGTAGAATTGCCATATACCTTGATGACGAACTCCTCTCAGCGCCGGTGGTTCAGACCGTAATTAAAGATAAAGGCCAAATTACCGGTGTGGGAAGTATTGATAAAGCAAAAGACCTTTCCATGATGTTACGGGCAGGGGCGCTCCCTGTGCCTTTGGAAGTCCTTCATGCTGAGATCCTGGAACCGACCTTGGGTCAGGAAGCAATAGACAAAAGTAAAGTAGCTGCAATTATCGGGGCGGGCCTTGTTGTTTTATTTATGATATTTATTTACAGGATTCCGGGAGTAGTGGCAGATATCGCACTTGTGTTATATGCGGTAATAGTTATGGCTGTGCTTATAGGTTTAAAGGCTGTGCTTACCCTGCCGGGAATAGCAGGACTCATTCTTTCAGTGGGTATGGCCGTTGATGCCAATGTTATCATCTTTGAAAGAATTAAGGAGGAAGTTAAAGCGGGTAAACGTATAAGGGCGGCTATTGAAGGCGGGTTCTCGAGGGCATTCGGATGTATTCTTGATTCAAATATAACGACATTAATTACTGCAGGCGCACTCTATATATTCGGTTCAGGGGCTGTCAGAGGATTTGCAGTTACACTCGGACTGGGGATTTTAGCCAGCATGTTCACGGCTGTAGTCGTGACAAGGCTGATTTTAGTTACAATCGTGGACAGAAACCCTGAAAAATATAGCAAGTACTTTGGAGCTTAGGGGGTTGGCATGTTGAATATCATAGGCAAGAGACAAATACACCTTGCCGTTTCGGCCATCCTAATTGTTGTAGCGATAATCTCACTGTCGGTAAAAGGCCTTAATTTTGGGGTGGATTTTACCGGTGGATCCCTCATTCGGCTAAGGTTTGAGAGGCATGTTTCAGCCGGTGAAATCAGCCAAGTTCTAATAAGCGATCCTCTGGCTGATATGAATTTGAAAAAAGCAGTTGTACAGTTGGTTCGCGGTACAAACGATGTGCAGATAAGGGCACAGGTCGAAGGTAAGCCTCTGGCTGATCTACAAGTAAGTCGTGTAATAAATGAACTTTCGGAAAGACTTGGTTCTTTAGATTTAGTGGAATCCCAGATGGTGGAGGCTGTTATCGGGAGGGAAATACTGAATAAGGCAGTCCTCGCTGTAGTCATATCGTGTCTCGGCATTGTAGCATATATATCCTTGAGATTTGAATTTAAATTTGGGGTTGCTGCTGTGTATGCCCTGATTCATGATGCCCTCATAGTACTTGGCGTATTTGCATTTCTTGGCAGACAGATAAACAGCCCGTTCATTGCCGCGATTCTCACAATTATCGGGTACTCTATTAATGATACTATCGTGATTTATGATAAGATACGGGAAAATCTGGGGTTCCGTAAAAAGGAAACAGTGGAGGAAACCGCTAATAACAGTATACTCCAGACAATGAGAAGATCCATCAATACGGTGGTAACTACCCTTTTAGCGGTACTTGCGTTATATATTTTCGGCGGTGACAGCATTAAAGATTTCAGTCTGGCGATTATTATTGGCCTCTTGGTCGGTACTTACTCCTCAATATTCATAGCCCCTTCAGTTTGGGTTGAATGGACATTATGGGATGGGAATCGAAAGAGGCACAGGGTTGCCTCTGGGGGAACAAGCCCGAGGGAAACCTAGATTCCCCAATGAAATCTCCGGAAACATTAGGCTCTTACTATTGAAGTGCGCCTTATCATAAGGCGCCTTATTTTTTTAAAGGCGATTGTGACGATACTGAGCCACCCGGAAAATAGAAATACAATAAGCCAATCAAGTCCTTCCAGGGGAACGGTATGGAATACGCTCTGGGCTGCCGGCAAGTAGACTGCTAAGAATTGCATGGCTCCGGATATGGCTACAGCACCTATAAGATAGGGATTTGTGGAAAAATCTGTTTCAGATAAGCGATGGTATTCTGATCGACAATGAAATACATAGATAAGCTGTGCCATAACAAGGCATGTAAACGCAACTGTTCTTGCCCTCCTGACATCTTTATAGAGATATAAGGATATTATGAATGCTATAACAGTACATATCCCGATAGTGATCCCGCGTATTGCAATTTTTACACCTAAACCCTGGGAGAATACACCTTCTCGTGGGCAACGTGGTTTTCTGTTCATAGCTTGGGGATCTGCAGGATCAACTCCAAGCGCGATTGCGGGGAGACCGTCTGTTACAAGGTTCATCCATAGGATTTGGATTGGCACAAGAGGTAAAGGAAGGCCTATAATGACAGCTATCAGCATTGTTAAAACCTCACCTGCGTTGCAGGCCAGGAGATACCGTATAAACTTGCGGATATTATCATATATGGATCTGCCTTCCTCCACAGCAGCTACTATAGTCGCGTAATTGTCATCTGCTAAGACCATAGATGCGGCTTCCCTGGTAATATCAGTCCCGGCGAGTCCCATTGCGACTCCGATATCTGCCTCCCTTACAGCAGGGGCATCATTTACCCCATCACCTGTCATTGCTACAATGTGCCCCCGGGCTTTTAGAGCCTTTACTATCCTCAATTTATGCTTAGGATTTACCCTGGCAAATATATTTGAATGTTCTACATGCTTCATAAGGGATTTGTCTGTCATGTTATCAAGCTCAGCCCCGGTTATTGCTGAATTGTCTTGGCTAAGACCTAAGGCATGGGCTACTGAAATAGCAGTGCCTACATGATCACCGGTAATCATTATTGTTCGAATTCCCGCCATTTTTGCTAAGGCAACGGATTTTTTTACTTCTTCACGTGGGGGATCTTCCATTCCTACAAGTCCTACGAATATAAGGTTGGATTCAATATCCTTTGGATCCTGTACAGGAAATTCAGGAAGGTAACGATATGCCAATGCGAGGACCCGCAGGCCCCGTGCGGTCATACGAAGATTTTCATTGAGGATTCTTTTCCTTTCATTAAAGGAAAGGTTTCGGATTTTACCTGATTCGGATATAAATGCGGATAATTTGATAATAATTTCAGGAGCCCCTTTAGTATAGGCTATAAATTCTCCATGATCCTGATAAATCATAGTCATCCTTTTTCTTTCTGAATCAAAGGGGATCTCGTGTACCGGTGAAGGTCGGGTTCCGGAGGTGTTGGGTGACAGGCCTGCTTTTGCACCCGCTACGATAAGTGCACCTTCCGTCGGATCCCCGATAATTCTCCATTCCGATAATGGTTTTATCCTTTGTCTTAATAGAAAAGATCGGAGTATTCCTGTCTTGGAATCCCGTATCAGGGAAGCATTATTACAACGGAGTCCGATCTTTAGTGCCAGCATTAAATCTTTTTCGGCTTTAGCATCAATAGGTTGCCCTGACACAAAAAACTCGCCTGCGGGGGTGTACCCGAGCCCTGTTACCCCCACTTGTTTACCTCCGACATAAAGTTCTCTCACAGTCATTTCATTTTTTGTGAGTGTACCGGTTTTATCAGCACAAATAACTGTCACACAGCCTAGGGTTTCAACTGCTGGGAGCTTTCTTATAATAGTATTGCGTTTTCCCATACGTTGGACTCCCAATGCCAAGGCAATCGTAACGACTGCGGGCAATCCTTCGGGGATTGCCGCCACAGCCAAACTGACGCCGGACATTATCATTTCTATACGATCACCGCCCCGCAGAAAACCTGCTAAGGCAACAAAAGCACATAGAATAATGCTAATTACCACAAGGACGCGGCCAAGATGCTCAAGTCTATGCTGGAGCGGGGTGGTATTATCCTTCTCTTCTTGTATCATATGGGCGATCTTACCTATTTCTGTAGACATGCTCGTTCCTACAACAATTCCTTTTCCATGTCCTCTGGTGACTGAAGTGCCCATAAAAACAATATTGCACCTGTCGCCCAGTCCGGCCTCGGGTTTAAGGGTATAATGGGCTGTTTTCGTTACAGGAACGGATTCACCGGTAAGTATGGATTCTTCCACTTCCAGGCTTATGGAATCAATAAGCCGGGCATCTGCGGCTATTCTGGTGCCTACGTCAATAATTAATATATCCCCGGGGACAACATCATAGGTTTTTATTTCAACAGGCGTATTATCCCTGATTACCTTTGCATGAGGGGCTGCAAGTTGTTGAAGTGCATCTAGGGAGCGCTCTGCACGGTATTCCTGGATAAATCCGAGAAAAGCATTAAGAACCATTATAGTAATAATAGTGATGGAATCCCCAAGTTCCCCCATTATTAAGGATGCCAGAGCTGCAGCGCACAAAATAAGCACCATGAAATCACCGAACTGGCCTGCAAGAATTTCAAGTGCTGTGGTTCTTCTGTTTTTTTCTAAAATGTTTTTTCCAAAATGTTTGAGTCGTCGTTCCGCTTCACGTTGGGTGAGCCCTGTAATAATATCGGTATCTAAGAATGAAGCCGTAGTAGACGGGTTAAGTGCATGCCATAAATTCTCACGGGAATTCTGCAATGTGTAAGGCCCCCTCTGCGTATCGAACTTATCGATAATTATTGATATTCACTTGTCCAAGGAATAATGTCAGGTTGACCCTTGAAGGATAGGTAAATATACTATCTTAATGGGAGCTGATAATATTGATATTTGACGGTCTTATAATGTCTGCGGCAGCCAATGAAATGAGGCGGAATTTGCTTGGTGCAAGGGTGGACAAGATCTATCAACCTTTCGGGCTTAAACTTACCATGACTGTAAGACAACCTGGAAAAAATATTAAGATTCTAATATCGGCTGAACCGAAAACAGCCCGTGTTCATATTACACAGGCTGAATATGAAAATCCATATAATCCTCCTCCATTTTGTAAGCTTCTAAGGAAACACCTGATAAGTTCAAGGATTATCCAAATTGATCAGGTGGGCCTTGATAGGATTTTACGAATCACATTTTTGCGTTCTCCGGAAGAAACCCCTAAGGTGTTGGTTGTTGAAACC
>JAAZLO010000037.1 GCA_012689375.1 Bacillota bacterium
CAGGCTTGGGGGGACCAAAGAAATCACTGAGTTTATTGCAGATGAAATTTCTCGGGATACTTATATTAATATTATGGCACAATATCGCCCTGAATATCGCGGAAGAGAATATCCCCCCTTAGATCGAAGAATTACCCAGGAGGAATATAAAGAGGCTGTATCCATGACAAGAAAAGCCGGTTTATACCGGCTTGCACGCTAATCTGTTAACCCGGCTTCTGGTATCGCTCCAGGCTCTCAAAACGTGTAAATTCCTTCCTCCATAATAATTCAACTGATCCGGTAGGCCCGTTACGTTGCTTAGCCACAATTATTTCAGCCATATTCTTTTTCTTAGTATCTTGGCTGTAATAATCCTCCCGGTAAATAAAAGCCACAACATCCGCTGCAGTCTCGATTTCACCGCTTTCTTTAAGGTGGCTGAGAAGGGGCCTGCGTTCTGCAGCAGTTTCAACAGCCCTGCTAAGTTGTGCCAAAGCTACAACAGGTACCTTCAATTCCCTGGCAAGGGATTTAAGTGATCTGGTGATTTCGGCAATTTCCTGCTGTCTGTTTTCACTTCGTGCCCTGCCTTGAATAAGTTGCAGATAATCAATTACTATGAGACCAAGGCCTATTTCGGCCTTTAATCTACGGGATCTGGCCCTTATATCCAATGCTGTAAGTGTAGGGCTGTCATCTATGTAAAGCGGTGCCTCACTGAGCCTACCCAACCCGTAAGATAACTTTTGCCAATCTTCATCTGCAAGCTCCCCCCTCCGCAGTCTTTGGCCATCTACCCTTGCTTCAGAGGAGAGAAGACGCATTGCCAATTGTTCCCTGGACATTTCAAGGCTGAAGACTATTACAGGTAAATTTTCATTTAATGCTACATGTGATGCTATATTAAGTGCAAGACTGGTTTTACCCATAGAAGGCCTTGCTGCAATTATAATAAGATCAGACGGTTGGAGCCCAGTTAACATTACATCCAAGTCTTTAAACCCTGTAGGGACCCCCGTTCCCCTGCCTTTGGTCTCGTATAGCCTTTCAATAGATTCGAATGTGTCCATAAGAACCATTTTAATATCTGCTACGCCATCAGAGCCTTTTTGCTGGGAAAGAGAAAATATCATTTGTTCCGATTGATCAAGGGCCAAATCTACATCCTCGGTACCTTCGTAACCAAGAGCAGCAATATTTGTTCCGACCTTAACCAGTGCTCTATATATAGCCTTCTCTTTCATTATTCTGGCATAATAATCGATATTAGCCGCAGTAGGAACAATACTTGCCAATGACGTTATGTACGGAATACCCCCTATAAGATCAAGCGCATCACGCTGCCTTAATTCCTCCGTAACAGTAACCAAATCAATAGGCTTCCCTTTTTCGTACATAGAGATGATTGTATCAAAGATTATTCTGTGGGTATCCCTGTAAAAATCTTCAGGCGAGAGCATATCTATAGCCTTTATAATGGCATCCCTATCAAGGAGCATTGAACCAAGTGTCGCCTGCTCAGCCTCGGTGCTTTGCGGTGGCACCCGGGCAAGATCGAATGCTGCTTCCATACCCTCCACCCCTTCTTCCGTCGGGATTTCCGTTAATAAACAGATTATCCCGGAAATTTTATCCCGTTAAAATTTTAACCGGGCATATTATGCCAATTTTACTAAAGAATATTATCCCATGCTCTTTAACTTAGGTTTTCGTAATATCGGAATTTCATATTGAAGGAAATAACCGTCCTGAAATTGAGATAGGTCCTCGAGCAATTATCAGATTACAGGCATAAGGCTGTCTGCTTTAAATACGTGTAGGAAGACCTCCTCAATATGTTCAACAGGTACCACCTGAATTCCTTTGAGATCCGGGGGACTGTCTGAGGCATTCTCCCGAGGTATTATTACTGTTTTAACACCGGCCTGTTTCGCACCGTATATTTTTTCCATAATTCCACCGACGCTTCTTATCTTGCCCTGTATGGAAACTTCACCTGTAAGTGCCACATCCTGTTTGACAGGCCTGCCTGTAACTGCACTTAGGATTGCAATGGCTACGGCACTACCTGCTGACGGCCCATCAATAAGTCCGCCACCAATAACATTCACGTGGACATCATAATCATTCAAATTCTTACCTGTGACCTTGCGTAATACGGAAGCCGCATTGAAGACGGAATCCTTTGCCATACTACCTGCAGTATCGTTAAATCTAATCTTACCTTTACCGGGCTCCCTCGCAGTAAACGCAATAGCCTCTATTTCGATAATACTCCCTACAAAACTGCTTACCCCAAGCCCCAGAACTCTTCCTACTTCCACGCTGTCCTTCGCCTTGACAAGTGTTTGGGGGGACATTCGTGCCGAACGAACAACTTCCATAACGTGTTCCTTACTTACCTTGGGTTTTTTCATCTTTCCCCCGGCTTCATAAAGGGCAAGCCCAATAGCATCAGCTAGAATTGCTACCGCTTTTCTCCCTTCAATCGTATAATCGCTGATAATTTCCGGCACATCCGATTCCAGGTGTATCTTCATCCTTTTAGATGCTTCTTCTACGATTTGCCTAATATGTGCACAGGTCAAAGGTTCAAAGTAAACCTCAGCTGTACGGGATCTCAATGCAGGATTTATATGAAGCGGATCTTTTGTAGTCGCAGCAATCAAAATAAAATCCGCAGGCGCACCCTCTTCAAACAACTTCTTTATATATTTTGGCATATGTGGCTCCAAAGGATCGTAGTATGATGAATCGAAATGCACGCGCTTATCCTCTAACACTTTTAACAGTTTATTTAATAAAATAGGATCCAGCTCCCCTATTTCATCAATAAAAAGGACTCCGCCGTGGGCTTCAGTGACAAGGCCCAGCTTAGGTTCAGGTATGCCACTTTCTGCTAAATCCCTTTTGGCTCCTTGATATATCGGATCATGCACAGATCCTAAGAGGGGATTAGTTACTTCTCTAGGATCCCATCTTAAGGTTGTTCCGTCCACTTCAACAAATTTCGCGGATTTCTCAAAAGGCGTAAATTTAAGTCTGCACGCCTCTCCCAGGACAAGCCGGGCAACGGTTGTCTTCCCGACACCTGGGGGACCGTAAAGTATAACATGCTGAGGGAAGGGTGAAGCCAACTTTGAAAGGAGGGCGCGAATAGCACGATCCTGACCTATAACTTCCGATAGTTTCCCAGGCCTAAGTAATTCCAGGGCAGATTTAGAAAGCTTCCTTTGTTCAAGCTTTTCCAGTTCCGCGTACTTCTTCAATGTATGGGCGTTATCCGCCACCCCTTCCTCTTTGATCATCTGCATTTTTACTTCCTGGATATATTCCTCATGCTTTTTTTGCATTCTTTCAGCTACCCGGCGTTCAAGCCTTTCTTCTACTTCCCGCCTCGCCAGCATCTCTGCAACTTCATTTTCGATTTCTTCCATAACGGCAGCAATATCTCTCCCTGCAGGAAGCTCGTCAATAGTAGGATCTTCAAAAACAATACGTTGAACAGCAACAATTTTATCTTTGAGAGACTCAGACTTGAGAAGGCCAAGCGCCTCCAGTTTGCCCGCCTTAAGGATTAACTTATCAGCCCCATATATGTGAGCCAGGATTTCAAGGAAAGCCGACAGCTGCCGCTTAAGCCCATTATTATCATTACAATCATCAGGCTCTGTATAAGCAGGTGATTTCTTTTCAGCTTCCCCCTGTTTCAAAATTTCACTGATATTACCGAACATTACCTTTATTCTCCCTCTTGTTGAGGTTTCACTTCTACCTGTATTTCAGCGGAAACCTCTGAATGAAGTTTTACTGATACAGTATAGTTGCCAACTGCTTTAATAGGTTCTGTTAAATCAATCCGCCTTCTGTCAAGGGTAATTCCTAGATCACTTTTTACAGTATCAGCAATATCCTTGGAAGTAACCGATCCAAACAATCTGCCGCCTTCTCCTGCTTTGCAATAAACAATAATTTTCGAATTTCCTAATTGTTCGGCTATTTCTTTCGCTGAGGCAAGCTCCCTCTTGGATTTTATCTTCATAGTCTTCTTTTTAGCCTTTAAAGCCTGCAGATTTGATTTAGTCGCCCGTATAGCAAGACCCCGGGGTATAAGGTAGTTTCTGGCGTATCCATCCGCTACCCTGACCACTTCACCCTCACTGCCAAGCCCTGCAACATCCGTTATCAAAATGATCTCCATAACTTCACCCCTTACTCTCTGAAAACCGTTTACGAAAATCCAACCATGCATCAAGGACCCCAACCCATGATAAAATCTGAACGAAAGTCGGATTTAAAACGATAAAAATAATAATCATCCATTTCGCGATAGAGGCCAATTTATACTTATCAAAAAAATACCATACTAACGCTGCACCTTGTACCAAAAAAACCAAACTAAATATTGATATTACGTTACTTCCTATATTAGAAATTAAGGGGATCTCCGTTGCCTGTCCGATAATTGTCAGGCCAATACCTCCTAAATATCCCCATCCATAATGCCACGGCAATCTCCATTCTGAAAAAGGCTTGATGTCTTCCATTTTATGGCCAAGTTTGCCTAAGATAAGCCTGGCTATAAAATAATTAAAACTTGCAACTGTTACGACTACCATTAATAATCCGGCAGGAAGCACAATTTTTGCAGTCTCAGTAAGTTGTGAAAGGTAAGTTTCCATCCTGGATATTTCTTCTTCCCCAACCCCCATACGCCGGTAGAATTCAACAGCAGAATCCATACTTTTCCGCATTAATTCCCAAGTTTCATCAATACCAAAGCCACTTACTAACATATTAAACCCAATAACAAAAGCCATGGAAACAGCCACAGCTACAGCGGTAATTGCTATAGTCTTCATAGGGGAAAAGCGTTTTCGGATACATTGGGCAAGAGTAATTCCGATTATCCCTATTTTTGTGAATACCAGAAGCCCCTGGAGCGGCCCTACAAACATACTGCTGGCCGCAATTGTAACGATAGTTGCCCAGACCCCGGCGCGTAGACCTCGCCTGACGACTAAAATTACAATGGGAAGAGGGTAAACGAGGGCAAACACCGGTATGTAGGCATCCAAAACACAAAATAATGTTGAGATGGCAATCAAAAGTGCACTTTCTACAAGTACTCCCGTTCTACTGGAACGCGCCATTTATATCAGGTCTTCCTCCCTGCCAAGTACCTCTTAAGCAATGAAAAATCCCCATACCACGTTTCAAGTTCATGGCCTTGCTCAAGATTTGCTTTAACTTTTATACCAATCTTTTCATCAAGGGCACCATAGGGAAGGCCTAACCTCTTAGCCAAAAGATAGCATCCCACTACAATGTTAGCAAGGGAATCCGCAATGAGTTCGTTGTTATTCTTGAGCATGCCTTTAAAAAGGGAAGACACACCTGTGATAAGCTCAGTTTTCAACCATTCTATACTCTTGATGTTGCGGGCAATATCAGCCCGGGATATTACATCTTTATCCGCACTTCCGATACTCCCTGAGTAAGCCATATAGTCCCCTACCCCCTCCCTGAATGGAGCCTTCGCCATCCTTTATGTTCATAACTGACTTATTCTTCGATTCCTGCAAATTCTCCTTCAGAGCCCATATAAACAATTGATGCCATCCTTGGCATTATCGGATTTCTTTCTAAAAAGGGCCACCCCGCCCGGTAGCCCAAATAGAATATCATAAACCTAAAACAAGCCTAAGCACGTCATTCTGAAGTGAAGGGGAGCAAAGCAACTGTACGCGCTCTTTTTATGGCAAGGGTAACCTGCCTTTGGTGTCTTGCACAATTGCCGGATATCCTACGCGGAACAATTTTACCCCGCTCTGTTATATAACGTCTAAGTCTTGCTACATCCTTATAATCAATACCTTCAACTTTATCTACACAGAATCCGCAAACACGTTTTCTGCCTCTGCGGCCTCTTTCTCTTCGCACTTTATTTCCCCCCAACAAGTTTGATTCGAGAGGACATACACATCAGCCTGTACCCTAGAATGGGACATCATCCGGGAAATCATTATCTTCCACTGCATCCTGTCGGGTACTGTCTTCGCCTTCCTGACTTGTATCTCTCCCCCTGTCAAGAAACTTAACCCGATCTGCAACCACCTCAGCCACACGCCGTCTTTGGCCGTCAGCCGTCTGGTAAGATCTGATCTGGAGCCTACCGTCTACACCGGCAAGCCTGCCTTTAGAAAGATATTGCGCACAATTTTCCGCCTGGTTTCTCCATACAACAATATCAATGAAATCCGCTTCTCTTTCACCTTGTTGGTTTAGAAAAGGACGATTCACTGCAATGGTAAATTTAGCAACGGCAATTCCCGTCTGAGTATAACGGAGTTCGGGATCCTGCGCAAGCCTTCCCACAAGCACAACTCTGTTCACTTTACAGCACCACCTATTTTGTGCTTTTACATGGACCCTTCTTTAATCTTCCCTAATTAAAAGGTATCGTAGGATTGCATCCGTAATTTTAAAAACCCGCTCAAGTTCCTGGGCTACAGCGGACTCGGCGGAAAAATTAATAATTACGTATATACCTTCCTCATAACCTTGGATTTCATAAGCAAGACGGCGTTTCCCCCACTTATTAACATCTGCAACAGTGCCACCGCCGCCGGTTATCAGGTCTCGGAATCCTAAAATAGCAGCCTCGATATTTTCTTCTTCCATATCAGGCTTTAAGATAAACATTGTTTCGTATTTTTTCACATCGGGCACCCCCCTTCGGACTTATGGCCCCGCACTTAATACGGAGCAGGGAAATTACATCTCTGTATTCCAATGTACAGCGTCCCTATTATAGCATTGGCATAACACTATGACAATGCCACTATTGTATATCATTTTTTTGAAGGTTCACTGAAGCGAAACAATATAACATCTCCGTCCTTGACTAAATAATCCTTTCCCTCCTGCCTGATCAGGCCTTTATCCCGTGCTTTTGCCGGTGAACCTATATCTATGAGGCTCTTAAAATTAATAACTTCCGCCTTTATAAAGCCTTTTTCCATATCAGAATGAATGGTACCCGCTGCTTGCGGCGCAGCAGTATTTTGTTTCACTGTCCATGCCCTTGTTTCATCCCCTTTCGTTGTGTAAAAGGTTACTAAATCAAGGGCTTTATATGACGCAAGAATTATTCTATCAAGGGCCGATACCCCCATTCCCAGTTCTTTGAGAAATTCAACGGTATCTTCCGGATCCAATTCGGCAATATCTGATTCAAGCCTGGCTGATACAGCTACCACAGGGACCCCACAATTTCTTTCCGAGACCCATTCCTTAATCTTCATTACGCGTTCCGAATTTTCACCTATCTCACTTTCCCCGATATTTGCCACATAAATAACAGGTTTAACAGTTAAAAGAAAAAGATCCTTTGCAGCCTGTCTATGATTATCAGATAGCAGAATATCCCTTGCTGATATTCCTTGTTCGAGGCCTTCTTTAAGTTTTTCCAATAATGAAACCTCTTCTTTGTATTGTATATTTCCGCCTTTTTGTAGCCTATTGGTTTTTTCTAATCTTCTTCCCACAGTTTCCAGATCTGCCAGAATTAACTCAAATTCAATTACTTCCAAATCGTTAACGGGATCGGGGAAATCGGTGGAATGCGATATCCTTGAATCTGTAAAACAGCGCACAACGTGGACAATCGCATCAACCTCCCGTATATGACCTAGAAATCGGTTACCGAGACCTTCCCCTTTACTGGCACCTTTAACAAGGCCTGCAATATCCACAAATTCCATAGTTGTAGGGGTAAGTTTTTTAGGTTTTATAAGTTTGCCCAGATTTTGGAGGCGAGTATCAGGAACCGCCACAACCCCAATATTCGGTTCAATTGTGGTAAAGGGATAGTTTGCAACCTCAGCGCCGGCACGGGTGAGTGCATTAAACAAAGTTGATTTGCCTACATTCGGTAACCCTACAATACCCACTCGAACCATTGCTATTCACCTCCGAATTGGGACACAACCCGTTTTACGCTCTTTTGAAACTTAGATCTACTTATCATTAAAACCCTTCCGCATCCCAGGCATTTAATGCGAAAATC
>JAAZLO010000038.1 GCA_012689375.1 Bacillota bacterium
AGAACTCTCCTTAATTCAGGTAGTTCGCTTCGTTCAGCTAAAAGATATAAAGGCTCCACATACAGGACTGAGCGTTCGATGGGGATCACCAGGAGGTTCCCGCGGACTACCTTAGAACCACGCTGACTCCAAAGGGTCAAGGCTTGGGATATTTCGGGATGCTGATCTATTCTGGATTCAATTTGCATTGGTCCGTACACTAATCTGTCTTTGGGAAAGGTGTATAAAACCAATTCACCTAAGCGGGGCACGTCACATCTGGCCATCAACCACCCGATCATATTATCTTTATTTGAAGGCACAAAAGGCAGTATCAGAAGATATTCGGCAAAATCCTCCCCCGGTGTCTTCATAAATACATAGTAAGGCGATACCCCGACACGATCCTGTCCGTATACTTCTGTAGGGAATTCCCACATATCTCCCTTATTATAGAATGTATCAGCAGCAGTCATATGGTAAAGACAAAGGATCTCCGCCTGGATTTCAAAGAGATCTGCAGGGTAGCGCAAATGAGTTTTAAGGGAATCAGGCATTGCGTCGAAAGGTTTAAATAAGTCCTTAAAAATTCCTGATAATGTTTTAACAATGGGATCTGAGGAATCGAACATATAAAACGTAACGTCACCATTATATGCATCTATTACGATTTTCACTGAATTTCTTATGTAATTAAAGCCCTTATATACAGGCTGGGAATACGGATAGAGATTGCTCACGGTATAAGCGTCCCATATCCAAAAAAGCCTGCCGCCAACTAAAACTAGGTACGGATCTTCATCATATTTGAGAAACGGTGCGATTTTTTCTGTACGCCCTTTTATATCCCGGTTAAAAAGGACACGGCTTGTTGATTTAATATCCTGTGAAAACAATAGTTTAGAGCTCCGGAACCTAAGTGCAAAGGCGATTCTCCGAATAAGGGAAGAGAGTCTGATCCCCCCTGTTCCCTCATAGGTTGCATATGCATTTGACTCCCCTTCGGGATAATCAAATTCTTTTGCCTTAGTATTGACTATTACATAATTGCAGGTTTTTTCACCAAAATAGATTTCGGGCCGGGTTACCTCGAACCCCGGATAGGGTGATCTTGGTGGGATATCTGAGATGATAAATTTAGGGAGACCTTCTCTGGAAACCTCGTTGGTGGGGCTCATAGCAAGACCATAACCATGGGTGTACACTAAGTGTTCGCTGACCCAAGTCCTGGCTTCCGTAGGGAGAAGGTTACAGGATAATTCTCGGGCTGATAATGCCATTTGCCTTATCCTGCCCTCTACTTGGTATCTGTCTAGATCTATGTCGTAGAAATCATAATAGGCCCGGATTTCTTGTAACTGTCCGTAAGTTTGGCCTAGGGAACGCCAGTCCCAAACCCGTATGTTATCTATAGTATCCTTGTGGTCTTCAGTAAGCTTCTTGTACGTAATATCATGATTGACATCTAAGGATTTGACGCTTATTTTATCTAAGCCGAAAGCCTTCCGGGTAGATTTGATGTTGTATTCAATATATGGAGTTTCCCTTGATAGTTCACTGGGTTCAACTGCAAATTTTTGAACAAGACTTGGAAATATTCCTCCCAGGACAATTGAACAAGCAATGAAGACTATTACTGCAGTGGTTAAAACCCTTCTTAAACGAACAAATACACTGATAAGTACCAGGGCCCCTAAAACAATTGCAATAACGGCGAGGATTTTAAGTACCGGAAGAAGCGCGTGAACATCAGTGAATCCTGCCCCGAATACCACTCCCCTTGTGGAATATGACAAAGTGAATCCCTGGAGCCTATAACCCCAAGCCTTAATAAATAAGGCTGCCGCTGCCAAAAAACTTAAATGGAATCTCGCAATAGGTTCACCTTCGCCTGTCCACAAACTTTTTATGAGGAGGGAACCTGAAAATATGTAAAGAACGAGACTCCCGGTAAAGCCTATAATTAAAATGGAAATTATTAACCTATAGATAGCATGGTAGAACGGTAGGGAAAATAAATAAAATCCGATATCCATATTGAATAGGGGATCAGAGATACCTGCGGTAGCCCGGTTTAAAAAAGCCTGCACTGTCATCCACTGGAGAGATGCAAAATACCCTGCAATTGCTGAGGTTACAACAGTTAAAACTAAGAACATACGGCGGATGGTTCCTGAAAATTGTTCAGGTAGAATGTGGGGAAAGTAATCCCATATCCCGCTAAGCTTTCCTATTCTTCTAGCAGCGATACTAAAATTTGCAAATAAGAATAAGAAGACTGCTACAAAAACGGAAACTCCTATAACTACTTTAGATACAATGGGAATCACGAATGCATCTAGGTACCCAAGGTTTTTAAACCATAAAATATCAGTAATAATACCTGCAATATAACGGGAACTGAAAACCACAATGGCCAATATTATAACGACGATAATAGACCAAACCCGTTTGAACATCCATTTCACCCCGTTCAAGCAAGAAAGAATCTCAATTCGAATTCTTCTCTAACGGGTGGTCGATTCCTGCTATTTATTAGCGCCAGCCCTTGTAAGGGTTGGATCATCTGAAGAATAGTTTAGGGCTATGTTTAGGAAATCGGTTGCATGCTGGATAAGGGTTATTTTAGAGTTAGGGGAGTGGGTTTGTTTAGCCTCCCTTGTACATATCATGCTTAGACTGAGACACATCCGCGCCAATTGGCATTCAAGGTAGTTAAAAGTCAAGGATTTCCCTCCAGATAGAATTTTTAGTAGCTCCCTAATAGGCCCTTATGTCTTGCGATACTCTCTGCTTTTGTAAAACAAAGGATTCCTAGGGTTACCCATAAACCACTTAAAACACATAGCTTCCAAAACCCCAATTTCCATGTTGAAAACGGAGCATTTCCTAATATGATTTCAATTAGTCTAATACCATGAGCAAATGGAATAACAGAACCTACAACTCCAATTATCTGTGGTAATTTATTTGGGGGAGATAAAGCTAAGGGCAACAAAGCAAGGCTGGTGAGGTTAGGAATAAATCCTGTTCTCTTTGCTATAAGTGTTAGGGAACCTAGAAGGAAACCTATACCGAGCATCCCTATATTCATAGGAAAAACAATTGTAGGTATCAAAACTAGGGTCCAGCTAATCCCTTGGTTTCGGGAGACGATTCCCACAACTATTAGAATAATTGGCATTATCCTAATAGTATCAGCGACGAAGCGAAATATGATAAGTGACGACAATCCAAAAGGTGCCAAATATAGTTGTTCAAGGGTCCCAAGATCTGATTCTTCCTTTACTACTCGGTGAACAATTTGGAGCCCGATAAGTGCAATAAAAACCGTAGTCAATGCTACAATTTTTTCGGGCTTGTCTATAGTAAACCCCAGGAGGCCTTTAGGGAATGAACCTTCCAATAATGACGGTACAACTATTGCAACGGAAATTACCATAATAACCTCACAAACCGCCTGAACCGGATATGCCAAATGGTTTTTTAATCCTCTCTTTAGTTCAGCAATAAGGATGGCCACCTTTGCCATAGGGTTTCTCCGCCTTTCCTTTGGTTTCTTCTCCCGTAACTTCAAGGAACATATCTTCAAGCCAACATGATAATGGATTTTTATTACCTTTAATTGCATTTGTTTTATCAAATAAATCCGCTACTGAACTAATAATTACTGGTTCGCCACGCCTCAGGATACAAATCTGGTTTGCAAGTTCCTGAGCCTCATCCATCTGATGCGTAGCAATTATTACTGCACACTTATTTAATGATACAATTTCGCGGAGGAACCCTCGTATCTCTAGGCGTGCAGGAACATCAAGCCCAAAGGTGGGCTCATCCAGTACAAGCAATTTGGGCTTGGGTAATAAGGCTATAGCAAGGAGCAACCGTTGACGCATCCCACGAGATAACTCCCCTGCACGCCTGTTTAATACTTTGTGAAAATCAAGTAAATTTGCCATGGTTGTTATACGTTTTTTCAACTGCCTACCGTAAACACCCCTCAGAACACCAAAGTATTCCAAATTATCATAGGCACTTAGCCTCCAATAGATTGAGCGGGCGTCGCCTAACATTACACCCACTTCTTTTAAGGCAGTTTTACGGTTTCGTACTACATCCACATCATTAACTGTAATTCTCCCGGAAGTAGGAATTACGAGCCCAGCCAAAAGCTTAATTACTGTTGTCTTTCCGGAACCATTAGGCCCAAGCAGCGCTAGCGTTTCACCTTTTCGGACTTTAAAAGAAAGTCCAGCCACCCCAGTAGCCAAAGGCCTACCGCGGAAATCCTTGTATATCTTTGTTACATTTGTGAACTGTACATATGACGTAATTATCCCCCCTTTGGTTTTTTTCTAAAATTCTTGAGCTCCCACACTCCTGATGCTTTATTCCATACAAAGCCCGCATAGTTTAGGCCAAAATGAATAATCCACCCTGGCCAAAGTGAATATGACGTTTGATTTAGCACAGAAAATGCTATCCCGAGCAACATAGGCATAACAAACGCATATAGTGGAATTATGATATTTTTACCTCTAAAACAACGAAATGCGGGAATAAAGTGGGTGATTCCAAATAGGATTGCGGAACTAATGATACTAAAAATACTAACTAAAGATGGCGACATTGCAAATAAACCATAGAACCAATTCCCGAAGGAAACTATTAAACCCCTGAATATAAATTCCTCCATAAAAGTCTGGGAATAAACCATAGGCAGCCCTAATACTAATCCAGTAAGTTTTGGGTATGACGCCAGGGAAAGGTAGACTCCCCCTGGGTTTATATCCCCTTTCGCTAGAACCTCTTGGATAACAGAAGTAGGATAAAGTACCACGAAGTTTGCTAATCTACCCATAAAAAATGCAATTACCCACACGAAAAACGTCGCTTTCCAGGGGCATTTAGGTACTTGTGATAAACTGAGCCCATAAATCCGTAAGGGATCTTCCAAGCCTATAACTCCTATCAGTGCTAGCATGAAAACTACTATAAAAGGGATAACATCTATATTATTGTCATTCCCTTTACGGCTACTCCTTGCCACAAAAATCCTCACAATAAGTGACAATCCAAGACTAATGTATACAGGAATAATCACTTGGGTTCATCCCTCTTTTTCTATACATGACAAAATCGCGGCAATGTTATCTGAAAAAACCCTATCTTCCCGCCATTCCCAGAGGACGGCGGGAAAAACAGATTTATAGAACTTGCAGTAAGGATCTTTTGAAAATAAATCTCCGGTATGGGCAAAGGCTCTAGCGCGGCATCCGCCCCCGCAAAAGAAAGCTACATCACAACCTTGGCATTCCGGAAGGGAGGCAATGCCCGGTACCCTAGATGTTCCCTTTTTTATAATCTCTGAAATTAAATCTTTTGGCAATTCCCCTAAAACTAAATCTTCCGTATGTAATAGTGGACACGGGTAAACCTTACCGTTAGGTGCTATGCTGATAATGTTGCTCCCAGCACCACATCGTGTTTTTACAACGAGATCAACTGGTGGTTTACACTCGTTAGGCTGGGAAATACTACTTGTTCCTTGAACCCGAGGTTCCACTCTTTGTATTGCTTTTAGTGGTCTACTACATACTTTCAAAAAATGCTCCTTTAATTCAGCTTTAGGGATTTCCATATCTCGGGCGTGGGATGCACCCCTACCTATAGGCAAAAAGAGACTGAAATGATAGTCTATACCCAGTATATTTGCTAGCTTAATAACGCCTTCAGATTCGTGGATACTGTTTCTTGTTAAAGTCTGGACAATCTCGATATTATGAACATTGGCCTGAAGAAGTGTTTTGATACCCCTGAGCGTTTTGTTGAAACTTCCATAACCTCTAATGTTATCATGGACTTGGGGATTAGCCGACTCAATACTTACCTGCACTTTTGCCATAGATTTAGATATTAACGTTGCGTCCTCCTTGCTGATTATTGTTCCATTGGTAAGAACCGTAATCGAGGGAAACTTTCCTTTCGCGTATTCTAATACGCCTTGAAAGTTTTGATATAAAAGGGGTTCACCCCCGCTTACAATAAGATTATTAATACCTGCCTCCGCCAAAATATCAATGATTAAACGTGCGTCCTTATAGGGTAGCTCTTTATATTCCTTGCTAGCTTCACTTGCAAAATAACATAAAGGGCACATCAGGTTGCATTGGGCTGTTATATTAAAGTAGGCACGAGCAAGGCCCTTTGTATTATCAATTTTCATCAGAAACCCATTTCCCTTCAAATAGTAAAAGAGGGATCCGATGGTTTCTATCGTTCCCCCGGTCCTTCGGGCTTCATCAGCTATTAATTGTTTTATGGGTTTCCCCTCAGGGTTTAATGCAAATTCATAGGCGTAATCTGCGAGTTTGACCCATTCGCGATTTTTAGGGTTTATAAGAACCCGTTGATCCTCATATTTTATTATTTCAATCCCTTTCGCAATTGTGAATGTTTGGTTATACAATATAAGTCCCCCCGAGTTAAAACTATATAATCCACCGGTATTGTCCCTGATCGAATTCTGTATAACCGTTTTCAATAAGTAGACGGCAGACCCGCAACCCACATTGGGCCTACCGCCTACCGCCACCCTGCGGTGTCACCCTATCGTTATGAAGTGTCCCCAGAGCTGAAAGGTAAAACAAAACCCATCAATTGCAAGATCAAGCTTCATCTTCCTCCCGCCAAGCTTACCGTAGATTTGGCGCACCCCCTTCCCCGCTTTTGCAGCGGGCCAACTTTGTGTTAGCGCCTGGGCCGGCTCAGGCCGTCTCTGGCAATTTTAGTCTAATGTATATTTACATGAATTACCATTCCCCATAGGAATGACTTTTTAGATTTAGTAAAACCATCCCCTACATTATCCGCATTTATATTTTTGAATTATTCCTCAAAGCCGGATTTATAGGCATATCTTACAGCCTGCGCCCGGTTCTTTACGCGTAACTTCCTAAAAATGCTAGAAACATGACTCTTAACAGTATTGATACTAATATACATTTCATTGGCAATTTCCTTATTTTGATAACCTTTGGCTAGGAATCTCAAGACTTGGGCTTCTGTTCTAGTGAGATAAATAGATCGGTTCCCAATTTTTCTAGGAATAGTTAATGCAGACGCCCCTCGTTGTAATTCTTGGTGAAAAGCCCCTTCATTTAGGCGATCGTTTTCCCTATTTAAAATGCAATTGGAACCGTTCTTATCAGGGGCCCTTTGTTCTCCGCAAGGAGATCCAATATCTAGGCCTGATTTTCTCATTCTAATACTCCCCAACACTTCTACGCCTTCAGGAAAAATATCAGGATCAAAGTTCGCTACATCTGAACCTAAATCATCATGAACTAGAAATACTTTAATTTTACTCACACTGCTCCCCTCCGCAACACGCTCATCAAAGATGCTCGCCCCCTTTTTGGCTATTTATAATCTTTTGGAAAAGGCTAGTGTCACATACCATAATGGTTGTTTTTACGCGTCATAGTTATCACAATACTAATTTACCATTATGTGTAAAACATGTCAATAGACGCCATTTTGGTTTTCCCAAAAGCACATCCACTATCATCCATAATTACAAGATAGGGCATATACGGTTTTTAGGTACATGTGATCTATGAGGGACGGAGTTTTAGCATGAAACTATAGAGTTTCAATACCTTTGGCTTATATTTCGGCCTTGAAATAAGTTGAAGAGCAGCCATATATTTACCTGAAGATCGTATAGAAGCAATAGTTATGTTAAGAAAACATAATTGTTTCAGGGAAGATCCTCCGGGGGATCATGGAAGATAAACAGCCCGCTGTTCTGTATAAAAAAGATAAAGAATGTGTCAGATGATATCACAAATGGGCTCACTAAGGGGGAATACACAGCCGTACATACGAATAAGGGCTGCCGTTACCCAGGCCGGGTTTCATAGGTAGCAGGAAAAAGCATTCGCAAGAAAACACTATCAGATTTAACAAGTCTGTTCCATATAGAATGTTGCTGTTAAAACACCATCCTCTTTCTGAAATTTATCTACTGCAAGATATGCAATTAGGATCCCTTGATACTTTAACCTCATGCCATATCATCTCTAAACCGTCGAGCAAGAGAAGCCTGCCTACAAGGGGGTCACCTATATCGAGGAGTACCTTTATTGCCTCTACGGCTTCCATACAACCGATTATCCCGGGAATTGCAGCAAGTACGCCTATCTCCCGGGGATCTTTTTTAGGTGGAGGCTGGGGAAATATACATCTGAAACACGGACCTTTCCCCGGTAAAACAGTAAGGATCATACCATCAAAATGCATTACCCCCCCCTCTATCAGGGGTTTTTTGAGTTCCTGGCAGGTATCATTTACTATATATCTTGTTTCCAGGTTATCCACTGCATCTACCACTAAATCATACATACCAATAACATTTTCGGCGGATTCCCCGGATAGCTTAATATCGTGGGTTTCAACACTCACGTTTGGATTAAGCCCAACAATAGTTTGTCTTGCGGAATCGACCTTCTTCATCCCAATACGATTTGAACTATGGAGGATCTGCCGCTGCAAGTTAGAAATGCTAATTATATCGTCATCTAAAATGCCAATTGTGCCTACACCTGCACATGCTAGGTACATAGCAGAAGGTGAACCCAGCCCCCCCGCCCCAATGATCAGGACCTTCGATGCCTTTAGTTTCTCCTGTCCCTTTTTGCCGATTTCCGGCAATATGATTTGCCTTGCATAGCGCGTTTTTTCCTCATTAGTCAACATAATAAACCACATCCGAAAAAGTAATTGATTTCTTGATTTCTAAGATTATTGTTTAGACCCGGTTATACGAGGCAGTCTATAATTATTTGACTTATACATACTCTGTAATGCCCATTTCCCAATTCCAAACCCTGCCTGTAATCATTGTCATTGGGTTATACCCCATAAGCCCTTTAGATTAAGAAAATGATTCTACCGGAACCTACAGTCTTTACGCTTACGCCGACTGTTGTTTTTAAAGCCTCTTCCACAGACTCTGCTTTCCCTACCATGTTTTCATAACCTTCCAAAAGGGAGATATCAAGGCCTTAGATTAAATAGGATATTTAGTGCGGAAAGTACCTTCTGCACTAAATATAAGACTCCTGCTTAACCGAAACTTATCACACGCGTACCCCCCTTCAAGGGAAATATATAACAGGCCCCCATGGTGGCATTGATTGATTCCAGGCAATGTGACAGTAACCCCGTCCCCCTGTCACGGGTTGATTCCGGGCAATGTGACAGTAACCCCGTCCCCCTGTCACCCACTTGTTATGCAGTGTGTTTTGCTGTACTATGAAAGGTAGCTATATATGGTAATAAGCGAAGGTGAATATGCTAAAATGATCATTGTTGGGATAGATGTAGGTGGGACAAATACTGATGCTGCACTTATTTCTGGGGGGAAAATTAAAGCAACCGCGAAGGTCCCGACCAACTATAACCAATTATTGGAGAGCACTGTGTCAGCCTTTGAAGTCCTTCTTAATTCATACGGCAGCCGTCTGCCTGAGGATGGAATAGAGCTCCATCTCAGCACAACCTTATCCACAAATGCAATCATCCAGGAACAGGGTGATCCCACAGCTGTTTTGGCTGTTCCAGGCCCCGGTATGAATATAAAACAAGTTGGTTTAAGGTTCCCTATTTATATTCTCTCAGGTTCAATTGATCATAGGGGGCGCGAGGTTGCGCCTTTAGATCCAAAGGAAGTTAGAGCTGCCGTCACCGAGGCTAAAAATGAGGGGGCTTTAGCTTTAGCCGTAGTAGGTAAGTTTTCGCATAGGAATCCCAGTCATGAATTAACAATTGAGGGGCTCATTAGAGGGGACACTTTATTCAAGGCTGGTTACATAACATTAGGGCATCGGCTGTCAGGACGGCCTAATTTCCCACGCAGAATGGCTACTTCTTACTTAAATGCAAGCATAGCCAGGCGTCAGGCTTCATTCTGTAGTACAATCCGTGAATTTATGGTTAGAGGGAAAAACGTCAGAAATGTCTTCTTATTAAAAGCGGACGGAGGCACTATGCGACTAGAAGATTCTCTTATCCGTCCTATTGAAACTATTCTTTCAGGCCCGGCAGCAAGTATTATGGGTGCGGAATCGCTTTCTGCATACCCTTATTTAAATACAGTGATTATAGATATAGGCGGCACAACTACTGACATCTCCTGCCAAATTAAAGGGGATACTGTTTTTCAGAGGCAAGGAGCCGAAATTTCCGGGTATAAGACTCTGGTACCTGCCCTTTTTTCAAGATCCATCGGCCTTGGAGGTGATTCTGAAATAAACATTACCAATACCCCGGGAGATTCCGGTTTTAGTCTTAGGATAGGCCCTAAGCGCGCAGGGACCCCCGCTGCATTCGGCGGGAATTATGTTACCCCTACTGATGCAGCAGTTGTATTAGGTTTGGCTAAGATCGGTAGCTTGGTATCAGCCGAAAATGCACTGTCTGATTTTAGCAAGCCTTATGGGATTGAACCAAAAGAGCTTGCGCAGATGATTATAGATACCTTTACTCAGCAGCTCACTCTTGCAATTAAGGAAATCTATGAGGATCTCCAATCGCAACCTGTCTATACAGTCTCTGAAATATTGGCACCGCCTGATATTCAGCCTCAAGCAGTAATAGGTCTTGGCGCACCTGCAAAGGTGTTTATCCCGCCTGTTGCTAAGCATTTGGGCCTTAAATATCAGATTCTTCCCTACAGCGAAAGTGCGAATGCAATAGGAGCCGCAGCCAGTTGCCAAACAGCAGGGATAACTTTGCATGCAGATACTGCCTTGGGTGTTATGACCGTACCGGAAGCAGGCTATACCGGCAGAATAGAAAGACCCATTCTTTTCGATATTAGGCGGGCCCGGAAGGAAGCGACGGAACGGGCAACTGAATTTGCGAGGAATCTTGGTCTAGATGAGCCGGAAAATATAAAAATAGTTGAAGAGGAGAGCTTCAATATGGTCCGGGGGTTCCATACCATAGGCCGTACCTTTATGGTTAGAGCCCAGGTGAGGCCTAAAGTCACAAGGCTTTCAGTTCCTTTTTCACAGTGTTGATGGGGGTTATGTTGAATGGAAACGAGTAAATACAAAGTAGGTCTTATTTTCTTTCCCGCCTTTGATTGGGCAATCAGCCCTGATCATCCGGAAAGGGAGGAACGATTGCTTTATACAAGAGACCAGATTGTAGAAGAAGGTCTTTTAGATGTGCCAGGTATTGAAGAGCATAGGCCTCAAATTGCCGAGGATGCCTCTATAAACCGTATACATGTATGTGTCCCTAATGTATCACGGATTATCACTGAATCCCATAGGATTGCAGTAGGCGGAACAATAGTAGCATCTGATCTTGTCCTTACAGGCAAGACAGATCGTGCCTTTGCATTACTCCGCCCCCCCGGACACCATGCAATGCGTATAGTCCACGGGTCACGTGGGTTTTGTTTGGTAAATAACGAAGCAATAATGGTGGAACACATCCGACATAATTACGGGCCTGATACCCGCATTGCCATTATAGATACAGATGCCCATCATGGCGACGGTACCCAGGACATATTTTATAATGATCCCGGAATCCTTCATATCTCACTTCACCAAGACGGACGGACTCTTTACCCGGGGACAGGGTTTATTGAGGAACGGGGCGGACCTAAAGCCTTCGGCTTGACTGTAAATGTCCCGCTCCCACCGGGGACCGGAGATAAAGGAATCCTTTATGTTTTAGAAAACCTTGTTCTTCCGGTGCTTGAAGATTTTGAACCTGATATAGTAATAAATGCAGCAGGTCAGGATAACCATTACACTGATCCTCTCACTAACATGAATTTCACGGCAAGGGGCTATGCCCGCCTTACGGAACTCCTTTCCCCCGATATCGTGGTCCTGGAGGGGGGGTACTCCATTGAAGGTGCGCTTCCCTACATTAATGCCGGCATATTACTAGCCTTAGCCGGATTAGATTACAGTGCAACCAAGGAACCTGATTGGTCTCATCGGCTTACAAAGCAACCTGACGAGATAACCCAAAATATTGACAGACTAGTAGACGTTTTAAAGGACATGTGGAATACACGGGAAAGCGTCGATTTAGATAAAGTCTTCGGTACAAGCCCGGTTTTCGAGCGAAAACGCAGAATCTATTATGATACAGACGGTATTTCTGAGGAACAGTCTGAACGCATTACAAAATGCAAACTATGCGCCGGATGGCGATTAATAGTGTCCTCCGCTACCCATAATACCGGAAAGACATCACACATAGCCGCAATAATCATTCCATGGCATGCTTGCCAAACCTGTAAAAGAGCTGCAGAGAAAGAATTTGCGAAAGCATGTAAAGATCCCAGGTTGGATCATGTATATTTGCAAGATACAGAACGGGACAGGTTCCTCCACACATAATCGCTTTCTACAAATCCTTTTATAAGCGTTTCGTAGTACAACTTCTTATGAAGCTTACGATTTCTTTAAGGAAACCAGGAGCCAAAGGTAACGAAGGATCACTGTATGCTGCAAGATTCTCTTGGGGATCAAGAGATACCGATTTCAGAACATGATTCATACCGTCAATGATTTTAAGCCTAGCGTCCTGGTTTGCATCTTTGAGCAGCTTTGCATCTTCAACATTTACCTGAATATCAGTGGTGCCATGTAAAATTAATAAAGGAATATCCAAATTCCTAATTTCATCAACCGGGTTATATTTAAACCATGAAATTAAATATGGCTGTACACTGGGTCTGAAAAGCGGCATAAGCTCAGGTCTGATTTCTCCGATAAGCCTCCCTTCCCTTAATTCATTTAATATTTTGCAGGCTTCATCACGAATCTCTTTTTCTTCATTTGATAATTGCTCAGTGATTAGATCATATGCAGGCCTTCCTGCACCTGAAATTGAAATAATACCTGATAATCCCGGGGTTTTATTGGCAGCTGCCGTACCAATCAAAGCCCCCTCACTATGCCCTAAAATTATTACATGGGAAAAACGGGAATCCTTTTGTAGATCCTCAACCCAGGCAACTGCATCGTCGACATAGTCATCAAATCTTAGATCCGCCTCGGTTTTTCCTGCCATTGCATCGGAGCTCCCTGCAATTCCTCTTTTATCATAACGCACTGAGGCAATACCGTTTTCTTGGAGACCAAGCGCAATCATTTTCAAGCTATCATTTCTACCTAGTAACAAAGGGGAATTACCATCACGATCAGTAGGTCCTGATCCTGCAATTATTAAAACAACAGGGTATTTCCTAGCAGTTTCCGGGACTTGGAGTGTCCCGTGGATATTACCTGTAGGGGTCTTAAGGGTAATTTCTTCCCCACCGCGAATCTGCCTGTTTAAATCTGTACCCCCTGCCTCTGCAAATCCGCCAATTCCGTGGATATATGTTAATAGACCAAGAATAAACACAAAAATAAATATAACTGGAAATTGATCCGCCGGCATCTTTCTCATCTTTCTATCATCCCTTTCCATAAGAATTTGTGATCCCGATACCTTCCAGAGGAACGGAACTATTAGTGTCGAAGATTCACTATAATAAATAAGCAAAACCCACAGGAAAGGAGCGCCTGCTTATGCCAAGGAAGGAATTCTATCCGAACCGGGCAATGAAAATTTTCCTTTATATAATGTCCCTGTCGATCCTTGCCGTATCAGTATTGTCATGGAGTATACCCATAGCGTTAGTTTTAAATGATCCTGTAACAAACAATATCATACTATGGGTCCATGTTATTACTGTCCTTATTGGAATATTACTTATTATCTGGGTGCCGAAATATTATAACAGTATTACATATGCCATTGATAAAGAATGGCTTTATGCAGAAGGGGGTGTTATTTGGAAACGCCGTTCCCGCCTACCGGTAAGCAGGGTACAGATGGTCGATCTCAACCAGGGCCCATGGCAACGGATGTACGGGCTTGCCAGTCTCCGTGTGTTTACTGCAGCTACAGGTCAACCTACCGCAGAGCTCACATTCCAAAATATCAGAGATGCGGAATCACTTAGGGATCACATACTTAAGCTGGTTCAGGAATACTGTGTGGATGAGAGTGGCTTAGGGGAAAGTACTAAAGATAGGACTACGGCTCATATTAACAGGGAGCGGACTGTAGAAGTCTTTGATCACCTTTTAACCGAAGTACGTAAAATCAGAAGAAAACTCGAAGGTTAGATCATGCTATGAAAGGCTAATATTAATTAGGCAGTATAGCGACAGGAATTAACAGCTTCAACAGAGAGTATCCTTACTCCGTAAGGCTCTAGGACAGTCTCTCTTTTTGAGGAATTGTGCTTATCAGTGCTAAAGAACAGGCTCCCGTTATTTAAGTCAACAAAGCGATATCCGATCTCAGCCTGAGTACAGGCTAATTCCCCGGGCAGACTTATCTTAATTTTGGCCGTTTCATCCTTGAAATTAAGGATAACCATGATACGGCTATTCCGGTATTCACGGTAGTAAGCAATTACTGAATCGTTCCCTTTTACATCAAGAAATTTGAGTGAACCCCTTCTAAGCGCAGGAATGTTCCGGCGGATATGAATAAGGCTTCTATAAACTTCCTTTATTTCGCAATCCCCATTGTCCCAATGGATCTTGTATGGATCAAACAAAGACACATGGCTCTGTTCTGCAATTTCTTGGCCGTTATGAATCAGGGGTACCCCATCCAGAGTGAAGAGAAGGCTTGCAGCAACCCTTTGTCCTGATTTGCCGATTAATTTCATTATCCTGGGCTGATCGTGATTTTCAAGGTACCTAAGCCTCAGCGATTTCACAGGAAAGGCGAGCCTATCCTTTTCTATAAGATCCCTTATCGCCTTTGCAGGGAGTATCCCCGAGAATACCTTTTGTAATATTCTGGGAAGGTTCTCTTCATAAGTAAGATCAAAGGCTTCGGCATTATGGGAAGGTTCATGGGATTCAGCGAGAAGGATAGCGTCAGACTTAAGCCTTTGTATGGCTTCCCTGGCATCACGCCAGAAATCCGTGGGTACCAAAGCGGCTACATCGCATCTATATCCATCTATGTCACATTCTTTAATGTAGTAACACATTGTTTCAATCATATATTTCCACAAATCCCGATTTTTATAGTTAAATCCTATAACATCAGTCCACCCAAACCCCGGAGATTGAGGCCGACCACATGAATCACGCCTGTACCATTCAATGTGGTTCTCCCGGAGATCGCAATCAATGGCACTATGATTTGCTACAAAATCCATTATCACCTTTATTCCGTGATCATGGGCTGTCCTTACAAGCTCTTTTAAATCATCAAGCGTACCAAGATCCGGGTGAATACTACGGTAGGAAGATATTGCATACGGGCTCCCGAGCACTCCTTTTCTCCCGCATAGACCAATAGGATGTACCGGCATAAGCCATATACAAGTTACACCCAGACCCCAAAGCTCAGGGATCCTTTTCCTTACAGCATCAAGTGTTCCCTCAATTGAGAACGCCCTGGGAAAAATCTCATAGATTATTGCATCCTGTAACCAATCAGGGCCGGGAATTGCCCTGAATTTGCCGAAATCCTTTGCACCCGGCGATGGAGCAGGCAAACTGATGCTGCCATCTCTTTCAATTTCAAGCACCGAATTTACCCCTTTAAATCTATTTAGTACAACGGAGGGATTCGCAGGATCATGTACCCAAATACCGTCTACAATATATTTATATTGATATACTCCCTCTTTAAGGGGAAGTACAGTTTCCCAGACGCCACAAGGATGCTTAGCAAGTCCGTATGAATCCCTGTCCCAATTATTAAATTCTCCCGCAATATTTACTGAAGATGCATGCAAATCAAAGTAACGGAACCTAACCCCTCCGCAAACACGCGCCGGGCTGAATTGGTTTTGGATTACGTCCAATCTTCCGCTCCCCTTCCCACTGTTTTTATCTGAAGTTCACGGAATATAGCTGCAATTTAATTATACTGTGCTTTACAGTGAGAGTGTAGGGGAAGTTTTTACCTATGGGATGCCTGGAAGTGATCTGCAATTCCAAGATAGATATAGTACCCCTCGCGCCATGTATATCCCATATCCCTAAGCCTGGCCTCCTCATACGGGTTACTGATATACGAGGCCTCTGTCAAAATTGCAGGCATAGATGTATAGCGAAGTACGTAAAACCCGGCTGTCCGTGTTTCGCCGTCAGGAAGACCCAGCCCCTCAAGAAGCCTATTATGTACTTTCTTTTGCATATCAAAAGCAGTCTCTTGTGCATAATAATATGCGTAAGTCTCAGTTGCGTTATAATCGCGATTTACAGATGCATTATGGTGGACTGATATGAACCTATCAGCTCCCCAATTATTTGCTGCCCTAACCCGTTCGTCAAGGCTTACATCTATATCCCCTGTACGTGACATCATAACTTCCACCCCGCCGTATTCCCTTAAACAGTTTGCCAGAACATGCCCT
This sequence comes from Bacillota bacterium, assembly GCA_012689375.1. Classification (GTDB taxonomy): domain Bacteria; phylum Bacillota; class SHA-98; order UBA4971; family UBA4971; genus UBA4971. Next base: position 16,460 of record JAAZLO010000038.1, read on the forward strand.
ACACGGAGATTTACGTCGGATTCCCGGAGTCCTGAAAGCCCTACAGCCCCGGGATCCGGTCCACCATGACCCGGATCGACAAAAATTTTAACACCTGCCAGATTTCCATTGGCAAACACAGACAAGGGGGTAACGAAAAATAAGAAAACGGAAATGAAAACGAGGGCTGAGAAAGGCCGAAAGAGCCTTGCATTAGTCTGAAAATGTGATGTTATCTTACGTACCTTAGTAAACAATTTCATTATGCGGTTATGTATTCTTTTTATTTCATTACCAACAAGCTTCATAATTCTTTTAAACCTCCGTCACAAATAAATAATTTGTTCTTGCATAGAGTTACCCCGCTATAGCCGGAATCTAAAAGTTCAGGTTAATCCCGGCCGTAACCCGTCCGTAGCCGCTCCCGTTTTCCATTTGCCAATATTCATATTGGCCTTTTAAAAACACATTTGTTTTGAGCTCGTGTATTAAGAAGATAGAGGCCAAGAATGTCGGGGTTACTGTAGATTGAGTTAAATAACCGGATGATGCTTCTTTATTTAAAAAATAAAGACATCCTCCTTCTAAATTAATTTCAGTGGATGAAGAAAGGCGGCGATCATAATTTATCAATATCCCTTGTGTGTTTTGATCAAAGGGAATCCATAGCCCGCCTGAACGTGACGCAACAGCAGAATAGTATGGTGCAAACCCTTGGGAAATATAGCCGTATGAGAATTCCAATCTATGCATGGGCGTGCTGAAGGCCTCCGCCTTTAGTACAAGCCCGGGTACGAACCCCAATGTCCGATATTCCGGATAAAGTGTGGAACTTGATTTAAACATACCAATCTCCGCTACAACATTTCTACCTCCTACGTTCCCTTGTAAATCTAAGGAAGCCCCTGTTTCATTTCCTAAACCGTCAGATAAATAATTTAAACCCAAAACCCATGTTTCCGCTAAAGGCCTCATCAATCTGAACGCCATAAGGTTGTCTACAGATGTTACAAAGGAGCTGTTATAATAATAGCCTGAACTAAGCCTTGACCATATCACAGTTAAATTCCATTTTTCAATTCCTATATCAAAAACAACACCTTCCATAGCCTCCGGATCAGTCCTGCCCAAGAGTCCCACGGGGCCTAAGGAAAACCTTTGTTTGCCTGCGCGTACCTGAAACTTACCTGCGGCATACCTAATCCAGGCTTCATCAATAAGAAGAGGTCTTATCATTGAAGGCATCCAAGGACTCGCATCACTTGGTCTGCTTACGCCCCAAACACCGCTCATTGACAGCCTTGTGTAGCCTTGAACCGATTCCCCAAGCCTACCGTCAATTACCAGGTTAAGATCATGGCGAACACCGGGGTACGTTATGCCACTGGGTTTTGGTGGCAGATACATATCCCATTCGTTTTCTCCGGATTCATTATTATCTGATTCATCGCCACCGGGTTCTATAGTATACGGATCATCCGCAACAGGCATATCCCCAAAAAATACCTCCCCGGAAATACCCATATTCCCGCCAATAAACAATAAAGGGCTTTGTCCGCTTTGTACTGCCGGTTTTATATCTGATCCAACCTGACAATTCACTCTCTCTCCCCCGGACCAAGAAATAAAACCCCCAGCCTCCTTTGCCTCATAGACATAAAGGGGGGGAGATTCGCTGAGATTGTCTTCAGATAGGCATGCACATGTGCTTATGGGTTCCGCTGATACCTTATCAAGATTTGTTAACATAAACGTAAGGAAAGTAACAATAAGCATAATTATAGCTTTTTTACAGTTGTATCTTGTCAAATTCATGATGGGATAATCATCCTTTTCCACTTATAAAGCAATCAGCCTTCCACATCCCTTTCAAGCTTTCGGATAATCCGTCCACTTTTCTGTGAAAGGCTACGCCTAAGCCCAGATATTGTAATATCTAATTCTTGTTATACCCTTGAATATCCTGCTTAGCCTCGTCTTTATCATTAAGGTAATATATGGGGAAAGCTCCCGGCAGAAAGATTTAAATCATCTGTGGACATACTATATTACCGGCGGTCCATACCAACGATTCAGAAAGGAGGACTGATAAGATGGATGACAGAATCAGATGCAGTGTCAGTAGTTGCCATTATTGGCAACATGGGAACATTTGCGGTGCATCACAGATTATGGTAACAGCGGATTCCATAGGAGCATCAAAACCTGATAGCTTTGATGCTCCGCAGGCATCTGTCGCACCGTCTACACCAGCATCCAAATGTGAAGAAACATGCTGCAAGACTTTTACTATGAAGGATTCCGGCAAAACACATATGGATAACGTCCATAAAATGTAAGATATGAAGAAGGAAATTACAGGTACACAATATTCAGTTATAATCCAATTGGATCCCTGTGTTACCCAGCCCCTAATTTCCCTAAAACGATGAACCGATATAGAAACCAGGCAGATCCGGGCAGGAAATATCCGGTCGGTATTCAAAGACCGGGTATTTCCGTATTGTTCTTTCTAGGGGAATTTTAATTGACAAAACCCACCAAGAATACTAGCATTTAATTATGTATTTGCTTTATTAGACCAGATGGTATTGCCGATTAAAAACAAGGTGATGTTTTAGTGAGTATTATAAAAGTGGAAAATCTGACAAAACGCTACGGAGATTTTGAGGCAGTTAAAGGCATCAATTTTTCAGTACACAAGGGGGAAATCTTTGGATTTCTCGGACCGAACGGCGCCGGAAAAACCACCACAATTAATATGTTAATCGGGCTTGCCGGAATAACATCAGGCTCGGCAAAACTCCTGGGATATGATCTTACGTTCCAAGCTAAAAAAGCTCAAAAATATATAGGGATAGTCCCGGATGAAAGTAACCTTTATGAGGAATTAGATGGATTTCAAAATTTAAGTTTTTGTGCAGCGCTTTATGGTATGAAAAAATCTGAACGTATGGAAAAAGCCCATGAATTACTCCACCGATTCAACCTTGCAGATGCCGGGAACAAACCTTTCAGGGCTTATTCCAGGGGGATGAAACGGAGACTCACCATTGCAGCGGGAATAATTCATGACCCAAAAATCCTTTTCCTTGATGAGCCCACAACTGGGATTGATGTAGCAAGTGCAAGACAGATACGGGAGCTTATTCTTGATCTAAACGCCTCAGGCACAACTGTTTTTTTAACCACCCATTATATAGAGGAAGCTGAAAGACTCTGCCATAGGATTGCCTTTATCGTTGACGGAAAGATTGTAAGAATCGGAACTGTAAATGAACTCATGAGCGAGGCGCAGGAAGGAACAATAGTCCAATTTACACTTGATGATGCTTCGGATCCCGGGTTAAGGGAGGCACTTCGTCATAGGTTCCCTGAATTTGAAGAAGAATTTATATCCGGTAACATAGTCAGAATTCATTCCCCGTCCCCTACCGGACTTATGGAATTCATGAAATTCTTTGATGAGAGAAAGCTCAATATTTATGAAGCGAAAATCATAAGGCCGTCTTTGGAAGATGTATTTGTAAAAATTACAGGAATTGAAATTAATAAAATGGCCAAAGATAAGGAGCAGTACAAAAAATGAGGTCTTGTACAGCCTTTAAGAATATCCTAATAAAGGATATAAAAACTTATTATATTAAACCCCCTAACATAAGCTGGGGAATTATTTTCCCCATTGCGTGGACTGCCATGTTTTTTGTAAAATCCCAAACCCCCATAGATATCCGGGCTATTTTACCGGGCGTGATGTCCATGTCAATTTTATTCGGGACTACGTCAATGCTGGCTGTAACCATTACATTCGAAAGGCGCCATAGATCCTTCGAAAGACTTCTAGTGGCACCTATAGAGCTTAGTTCATTAATGCTAGCGAAGACTCTGGGAGCCATACTATTTGGTATAGCCAATGCATCAGTCCCTGTTATCTTCGCATCGTTCCTTATAAGTCTTTCAGATATTAATTGGGTTTTGGCATTTATCAGTGTTGTGCTGATGGCAACCACTTCAGCTTTTCTTGGCTTATTTATTGCCGTCGCAGTCAGTGAAGTATTTGAAGCCCAAACGTTTTCGAATTTCTTTAGATTTCCTATGATATTCCTGTGTGGATTATTCATCCCTGTAAGCGATTTGCCAAGAATAATAAGGCCTTTATCCTACATAATTCCTCTTACATACGGTGCAGATCTCCTTAAGCTTTCCATAAATAATGACGGTCATATATTTCCGATCCTGAGTCTGGTAATCCTTGTTACCTTTGGTGTTGTGCTGTTTAGTCTAAGCCTGAAAAACGTGAAGCGTAAGTGGATATATTGACGTTAATAAATGGTGCCCGGGACGAGACTTGAACTCGTAAGGGGGTTACCCACACGCCCCTCAAACGTGCGCGTCTGCCAGTTCCGCCACCCGGGCACTGATAATCAATTATTGAAATGTTTTACTGTCGTACCTGATTAAAATTATAAATGCTGGATGTATTATTGTCAAATATTCCGGGCCTACTGTTTACTATAGTTTCTTTACTAATTTCAATTTTTCATTTTGGCTAATCCCCGGAATCCTACCCCTTTTTGCGACAGGCTTCCCTGCTACCTCTTTAAGATCAAGGGTCATATCACAGGGTAACGCTTGGGATATAAAACTTCCGACTCCGAAGGAATATGCACCTGCACGGGATAAAGCCTGGATTTTCTCAGGATACAATCCTCCGGATACGAAGATTTTTACATGGCTGTACCCTGCCTGATCAAGCCTTGCTCTCACCTCAGCCACTAAACCCGGGGTTACACCGCCTCTTTCTCCCGGAGTATCCAACCTAATTCCCTCAAGCCTTTTCCCAAGTGCCTCCGCCACTCTTAGAGATTCTTCGGCTTCGTCTTTAAACGTATCCACCAATATTATTCTGGCGGCGTCTTCCGGCATAAATTCATCGTAAGCCTTTGCAACTTTTACACTGTCACCGACTATGAGAAATACAGCATGAGGGAGGGTCCCTGAGGGTTCTGTAAGCAACAGCTTTGCAGCAAGAATACAACTTGCTCCGTCAGCTCCTCCGATAACGGCGGCTCGCTCCATAACAGGAGCTACCGCAGGATGAACATGCCTTGCACCAAAGCAAATGACTGCCTTATCCCCTGCCGCTTCCTTGACAACCCTCGCTGCAGTTGCCCATCCACTGGAACTTGCAAGGAATCCGAGGATTGTTGTTTCGAACATTCCAAATTCATCGTACAGCCCTTCAATACGCATTACCACTTCTTTCTGGGTAAATCTTTCCCCTTCAGGAACTGCCCATATCCTGACATGCTTATCCTTAAGAAGGTGCAAAACTTCTTCCACACCTGCCAAAACTCCGGATTTTTGTGAGAATATTTCAGCAACCACAGGCGTCTTGCTGAGTTCCAGTCTATCCAGGATCTCCCGCGTCCTGACGAAGTATATATCTGTGGTAAGACCTTGGCGAATCTCATCATGCTCAGCTGAATGAAATCTCGTCTTGGCATCTGCGGTAACCGCCTTGACATCAGCCAGGGTCCGGATCTCACGAAAAAACCGGTGAGAACCGCGCTTATCCCCTGCCATGGAAAACGCTCCCTTCAAATCAAGAACTTATCTTATATTCAGCAATATATAAGAGCAGCCCATGCTTTCATAGGGCTCACTTAAGATCAAAGTTGATTATAACACAATAGGACAAAATCTTGCACTGTTTGTCAGCCCCGCCTATTGTAAAAAACGTGTACTGCTATTAGGTTTGTTGTTCAGGGAATTGTTCACAGCACTTAATACGTTTCCTATACAGGGGATTTACATCAGGATTTCTGTCTCCGAATTTCTCCATAATCTCATCTAATATTACCCTTTTATCCAAACCTTCTTTCTCTCTCTTTTTAATATGCCTATATACACCGAAAACCGTTGAAGGCCCTATTTCAGACGAAAAATGGCCTATTCCCTGATTCCAAGCAAAAAGTGAAAACAGTTCGTCAAGTTCTTCCACTGTAACTCCTAAAGAATAGGCTTTTATAAGCTCCCTTGTGGCTTGCCTGAACCTGGATGCACCAATTGCATTACTCATGGATAAAAGTAATTTAGTTTTTAAGTCTATGGCGGATTTTTCATTTCCCCATATCTGCTCCCAAAAATCGACGACTGTACCTGCAAGTATATCATCAATTACCTTATAATTTACAATTGCAGTTGGCTTAAAGGGCATGTCCGCCCCGGTTTCATAAGTAATTGCCTTTATCTCAGTCCTGTAAAAATAGACTCTGTATTCACGATCTGATACCTTTTCAGTCACATGCTCAAATCCTAAGTCTTGCAAGGCTGAATAAAGGGGCTTGGGCTCAAAGCTCTGAATGACACACATTCCGTTATGTAAGTTTACTTGTTGTGCTTTGCGTAGGATCATAGGCAAAAAATTACCAGTCAACTCCCTGACATCAACTACGGCAAAAGTCGGTTTCTTATCCTCCCAATCAGCTTTCATAACATTTCTCTCCTTAAATTGCTATGTTTCATTAGTCTGATGTTTCTAGAACTTAAAAATTATTCCTCCCAGCATTCCCTATACACGTATCGGTACTTATCGTATATATATAAAACCTTCTTCACATATTCCCGGGTTTCAGGAAACGGGATATTATCAATATCTTCCTTCTCTCCGGTCCATTGTTTTTCGTCAATCCATTTTTTTACGTTCCCCCGTCCTGCGTTATACGAGGCAAGGGCTATAATTAAATCCCCGTTGTATTCCTGCCTGAGTAATGATAAATACCACGTACCAACCCTTAGATTCATCATAGGCTCATACAGCATCTCAGGCTCAAACCCGCCAATACCCAATTCATCGGCGATCCATCTGCCTGTTTCAGGCATCACCTGCATAAGCCCCTTAGCCCCCCTGACAGATAATGCCTTAGGCCTAAACCTGCTTTCCACATAAATAACAGAGGCAATAAGAAAAGGATCCATATCATTTTCCAAGGAATATTGGGTAATTACATCCTTATAATGGATAGGATAGACTTTCTTTAAATACCATCTTGATTGCAGTACAAGATATACCGAAAGTAATATCCCCAAAAACACAAGTACATACCTTATTCCACGCTTAAGGTTTACGACAAACATTACCACCGCCCCCTTATTTTTGGGCTGCGTCTCCTATTCAATACCCTTATACATCAAAAGCTAATCCTATTCGCACTAAGTCAAAATCCCTGGGGATTCATGGATCATTATATATTTATACCTAGAAGGCGGAGGCCATTAATAAGTTTCCCTCGTAAAGCCTGGGGGCTACCTGAATTATCCAAAACAAAATCAGCGCGGCGTACAGCGACTTCATCAAGATCCCCTTGACCTATTACACGCTGTACAGCCTCCTCATACGGAAGCCCGTCTCTTTTCATTATTCTTGCGATACGTATTTCCTTAGCGGCAGTAACTGCTATAACTTTATCCGTTAACCTATCCAAGCCTGCCTGATAAAGAACGGCAGCATCTATAACAACCAAATCATTATCAGCAGTAACATTATCAAGCTGCACCTTGGCAGCCTCCATAAGCTTGGGAAACATAATTTTATTTAAACGGTGGAGAGCCTCGGGCTCAGAAAAAACTAGCTTCCCCAAAGCCTTGCGATCCAATGCCCCTTGATCTGATATATAGTTCTTACCGAATTCCCTTTGTATTTCAGAAAGAGCAGGCATCCCCGGCCCGACTAATTCATAACTGATAATGTCCATATCGATAACATAGGCCCCCAACGAGGCAAGTTCAGACGTAATAAGACTTTTGCCGCTTCCAATCGGACCGGTTATACCAATGACCATTTTCCGCCTCACTGTCCGTTTATAAGCATTGCTTAGATAAGCAGCAATATATTCTGCAAACCTATAGGTCTACAATTTCTCGATTATTCCTGTAAATCCTTCCTTTAACTGCTATTTCAATCTTAGCATTCCAAGGAATATCAGCATCACCCCAGGCACTTTTTCTACCACCCGGACAGATACCGTCCTGCGCATGTTTCTCCCGAGAATCAAACCAAAGCTTACAAAAATACATTGTGTTATCCCCGCTATAATAGGAGTCGCTATTCTAGATATACCTGACATGCCCGCCCCGAACCCTACACCGAAGGCATCAACAGCCAGGGCTACTCCAAGGAGGAATCCCTCATCGGGGGTAAGAACCCCGGAAGAATCAAGATCAGCAGTTGCCGGTTCAACCAAAAATTTGGGGATCATTGTTATCAACCTGAAGAACCCTGATACACCTATTCTCGATGTAAATATATTTACTGGGTTATCATCAGCTATATTTTTGAATATATCCCCGCTACAATTCTTGGGTTTTATAGGATCTTTGATACCAGGTTTCGATAATGGTTTTAACATGAGAACTCCCAGAATAATTAAAATACTGCTCCCGGCAATTTTTGCTGCCTGCAATCCCAACTGATTTGCAATGTAATCCCCGCTGCTTAGGGATAGAAATACAACTACCCCTGATATAACGTTAATTATAATCAAGGTTGCAATAGGGACCCTTATCCCCCGCATTCCGTGGGCAATACCGGCGAGAAATCCATCAACACTGACAGCAACGGCAAACAATAAAACAGCAAGCACTAATCCTCCGCCCCTTTACCGGCACCTTCCTATCCCAATCACGATATGGCAGAAGCGGACAATTAGTGCCTGTACCTGTCAACACCGCATTTTTACAGCTACTTATAAGATCATATAAGACGTCAGAATGGGATCGTAATTGTCAATGTGAAAAGCCTTGGCTTAGGTTCTATTTCAGCTGAACATAACCATGCCCAAGGCTTCCCCTTATGGTTTGTATCAGTACATTCGTCACGGAGTCCGGTTTTCCCATAGCCTATTTGGATTCCTGCATTTTTTAAAATTACTGTATACGTAGCATCAAAGGTACCCTTCCCGCCTTTCAGGGTGTACCCAAGGTTCAAAATGCTGTTAGCTGATACCCTGCAATCTAATTTGTTATATAATGTCGGTGCATAATGGGAGGTTTTTTTGGGTTCCTTTGCAAACAACAGAGCCGTGGTATTGGAAACCCGCTCATTAACAATGATATCCATCTTTCCGTATGATACCAATGTTATTCTGGGATCCCTTGTTTGCCTATGTGAATACTTGGCTAATCCGGCTAAGGAGATATCCACTTTCCCGAGACCGTCGGGTATGAAACCATGTTTTAGTTCCGCATATACCTCCCCATAGATTTTTGAAGTCAGCCTACCGACACTTGTGTAGCTTGGAAATGTTAAGGAGCCTTTTTCGTATCCACACTTACCTTTCAGTATTCCGTCCAATTTCCCGTGTTCCGGGGGTTTGATTTTAATGCCTCCTTCGAATTTATGGGCCTTTCCTTCAACTGTCTTATATTTTTTTGTCGCTCCCCAGGCTCTACCCCATATTTCATTGTTCCTAGGTGATTTATATGATATCTTCGCCCGGGTACGTATAGTGTTATCCCCGTAATAATCACCGGTATCAGCCAAAACCTTATTTAGGTACCCATCCAGGGTTAATGTAACACGGGGTGAAAAGTTATATATAATTTCGCCTGAGATTTTATTTTTCGAAGAGCCCCCTTCATTATCCTGGCTACCGTCATAGTTTGTAATGTATTCATTGCAGAAGGCAATTTTAATATCGCGTTTGAATGCTTGGGCTGTAGTCCTAATCTCCCCACGTATATATCGTTTGCCCTCGTAACAGTGGATGTCGCTTGAATCTCTTTTGTGAGCTACAGCGGAAAAACCGGGTTCAACTGCAATTATGTCCCCGGCTAATCCTACAGTCCCTAACCGGAGCCTTCTTGCTTTAAGGGAAAAAGCATGCTTTGGAGTGTAAGACTTACCTGACTCCCTGCTTGTGTTCACAGCGAATGCCCCTTGCAGGCTACCCTTTTGGGTCAGGACAACCGGGATTTTCGCATCCATGCTGATATTTCCGTTTATATCAAAACCCGGATTCCAATTGCTGTTTAAAATCCTGTTGATATCCTCGTCTACACCGATGCCATTATTACCGAAAGGGCTTAGGGGTTTTAGGTGGATTCCGCCTGTAAAACCCAGATCTAAACCGGACGGGAAATCGTATGTTGCCCGCATAACCCCGTACCGGGATCTTTGCATTCTGTCTTCATCGCCTGCAGGTGCCGCATCAATTAAATAGCCTAATACATTTATCCCATAAGGTTCACCTGTTATTTTAAGGACTGTCATGTCCTTAGCATCAATTTCTCTAATTAAACCCAAAGGATCCTTAAGACTTTTAAATATATAATCTCCGTCACTTGCATCAGTAAGGCTGAGAGTCACCTGATGCGTCTTTAGGACAATAAAATAATCATCATCAGGATCTTTAATGACGGACAGGCCGTTTTTCCCGGTATCCTTAAACACTACCAATGGGAGATGAGCCCTAAGTAAATTGTCATGATTTAAACCGGCCGATGATATATTTGCCCCCGGGAAATCAAAGGTCAGGTAAAGCGCGGACATACCCGGCAAATCAATCCCAGTTGTCATTGAGCCGGGATTCACAGAAAACACAGGGCCTCCAAATAAACACATTTCCCCGTCATATATAAGGTTTGCGACGTATTTCCCTGTTACCTGAAGTGCTGCCCCATAAGTGGGACAAGCAAACATTGCTATTAAAACAATAGCTATAATAACAATGAAACTTCCATTCATATCCTTACCCCCCAATTGAATTCTGTAAGATAGCGTCTTATAATAGGTTCGGATCATAAAAGCCTTAATCCCATAAACATCCATGTAAATATATTACATAAAAATACTATAATTGTCAAATAGGGGTGTGTTCTTTAAGCATCCGGTTGGAATACAAAAACCCCCTGGCTGTCCAGGAGGTTCTGTTAAAGAGAATCTTACGGTCTAAGATTATTTTGAAAGGCCAAGGAAGTTTAGGGGGAGTCCGCCAGTTCGAGCCAGTTAGGACCGAACCTTGCATCTACCTTCAGGGGAACCCTAAGAACAACAGCGCTTTCCATAGTCTTGCAAACCAGTTCAGATACTTCTTCCAGCTCAGTTTTTGGAACATCAAAAACGAGTTCATCATGGACTTGAAGGATCATTTTAGTCTTAAATCCTTTAATTTTAAGCCTCTTTGCAATATTAATCATGGCAACCTTAATTATATCAGCGGCAGTTCCTTGGATTGGCGTATTCATGGCAGTCCTTTCTGCGAATTTTCTGCGGGGAATATTATTTGTACGAAGATCGGGGAGGTACCTCCTTCTATTCAAGAGGGTTGTGACGTACCCGTCTTCCCTTGCCTTTGCGATGGCTTCATCTAAATATTTTTTTACTCCCTGATAGTGATGAAAATAGGTTTCTATAAACTTTGCAGCTTCCGCCCGGGATATACCAATACCGCTTGCCAACCCGAAATCACTTATACCGTATATTATCCCGAAATTAACAGCCTTCGCTTTTCTTCTCATATCTGCAGTTACATCTTTAAGCTGGACTCCGAAAACTCTGGCAGCAGTACGTGCATGAATGTCTTCATCCTTCATAAAAGATTCCGTCAGGATCTCATCCCCGGAAAAATGGGCAAGCACTCTGAGTTCAATCTGAGAGTAATCGGCGCTCAATATTACACTGTTTTTATCAGACGGGATGAAAACAGCTCGGATTTTCCGTCCTTCCTCCTTCCGAATAGGTATATTTTGAAGATTTGGATCGCTGCTTGATAAACGCCCGGTAGAAGTAACAGCCTGGTTAAACGTAGTATGGATACGGCCTGTCTCCGGATTGATTAAGGCAGCAAGCGCATCAGCGTAGGTAGTCTTTAATTTTATCAATTCACGATAATCCAGGACCTTGCCTGCGATTTCATGGATAAACGATAAAGCCTCCAAGACCTCTGCATCAGTAGAATAGCCTGTTTTAGTCTTCTTAACAGGGGGAAGGCCTAATTTTTCAAAAAGAACGAAACTTAGCTGTTTCGGTGAATTAATATTAAATTCATCTCCCGCCAGACGGAAGATGTCCTTTTCCAATCCAGAAAGTCTTTGTCCTAAATCCGAGGAAAGCATTTCAAGACCTTCCGGATCTACTTTGACCCCTGTCATTTCCATATCTGCAAGCACTCTCGCGAGGCTCATTTCCACTTTGGAGAATAACTCTGTCATATCGGATCCAGCGAGGTCTCTGTTTAACACTTTCTTAAGTTCAAAAAACTTTTCTAATCCGGCGCAGGCAGCATCCTTGATTTTCCCCACTTCAACTTCTCCGACCGTCTTTGGAAGACCGCCCCGCCCTGAACGTAAATAGAGGCTGGAAACCCCGGGCACTTCATCCCCTAAAAAATTGCCAATAATGTTTTCAATTTCACTGCTTTTATCCGGATTTATAAGGTAGGAGGCAATCATCGTATCGAAAACAGGATCCATTAATTCCACACCATACCTGTTCAGATAGATAATTTTTGCCTTCATATCATGGCAGATCTTCGATATGTTTTTATCTTCAAATGCAGGTTTCAAAATTTTAATAGTCTCATCTGGCGCAAGGCCGGGTGCGTCAGGATGTGTATGAGAAAAAGGAAGGTAGAATCCCTGTCCTCCGGGATAGGTAATTGCAATCCCTATAATTTCAGATTGCATTGGGTTGTCACCGGCAGAAATTATTTCAAATGCAAATTCACCTGCGTCAACCAGTTTTTTGTTTAGATCCTTAACCTCTCCCAAATCCTTTACAGTTAGACATGAAAACATCTCATCTTCGGTAGTTTGTTGAAATAAATTTAACGTACCGGGGGAGATATTGCTTCCCCCTTTTTCGGATCTATTTTCAAAACGTTTAATCAGCTTTCGAAATTCAAGCCTCCTGAAGAGTTTAAGCAAATCGGCCCAATTAGGTTCTTCTATATGAGATTTTTCAATGTCAAAATCAATTGGAACTTCCCTGACAATTGTTGCAAGTTTCTTAGAAAGCCTCGCCTGATCCCTATATTCCTCCAGAAGACGCTTTGTGCGTTCCGGTTTAACAGTGTCTACATTTTTTAGGATATCCTCGAGATTTCCGAAAGCTTTAATAAGTTTAACCGCAGTTTTTTCACCAATACCAGGTATTCCCGGAATATTATCGGATGCATCCCCTGCCAACCCCTTAATATCAGGTACATATTCAGGGTTAACCCCAAGATATTTTCTTACTGCCTCTTCATCATAGATTTCCGTCTCACTTATGCCTTTCTTCGTGAGCATCGCCCGGGTAAGATTCGATACAAGCTGCAAAGCATCCCTATCCCCCGTTATAATGAGACATTCGTGCCCTGCTTCTTCACATTTCTTTGCCGCAGTCCCAATAATATCGTCCGCTTCATAGCCGTCAGCCTCGAGTGCAGGGATATGAAAAGCAGCTAAAATTTCTTTAATGAGGGGCATTTGCACACCAAGCTCATCAGGCATTCCTTTTCTGGTGGCCTTATATTCATCATATTCCAAGTGCCTGAAAGTCGGGCCGGGCTTATCGAAAGCTACAGCTAAAAAATCAGGATTCTCCTCATCCATTAACCGTACAAGCATATTAGTAAATCCGTATATAGCATTAGTAGGCAAACCGTCAGTTGTGGTAAGTTCGGTGCGAATTGCATAGAAAGCCCTGTTCGCCAAACTATTTCCATCAATGATTACCAGCTTTTTTCTCCCCATAAATCTTGCCTCCGTATTTTACCGCCGGTACATGCATACTCTTTATACTATCTTACACTATTGAGCATGACAAGGGACAGAGGTGACAAAGGGGGACGGGGTTACTGTCACACTACAAAGCATTGATTCACCTGGTACATAAGGGGTTTTATCCCCTGTCGCACCTGTTATCAACAGCAATGTGACGGTAACCCCGTCCCCCTTTGTCATACCTATTAAAGGTTAAGCAATCTCATAAGGACGTACTGGGCAACTTCAATCTGACCATAGGCTTTTGCCTGCTCCCAGTCAAGATCAAAAAGGGATATAATAAGTTCCTGCGATATACCTAATTCGCTTGACAAAGCACCTGCTACACGTTTTTTAGCAAGCTCACCGAGCTCAGACCAATTTTGTTTAAGAATTACAGAGGCTTCCTCTTCAGTGAGGCCCTTTTCTACCATGTTTTGAAGAAGCTTCGGTTCAAGATCTTCCCTGACAGTATTCCAGTCAGATCTCGCCAATGCCTCAACATCTTTAGGCTCCAGGGCTCCTTTAGACAAAATGCTTACTTTGGCAGTGACATCATCCTTTGTAACTAAACCACGCGCCTTTATAAATTTTGGTTGCCCGACACTATCAGACACTACATAGACTTCATCCCCACGTAATAATCTTTCAAGCCCGGCTTCTACATTGTTTCTATAAATAGCGGTATCAAGGGGTACAATTATCCGCTGTTCAATCCCACCTCGGGTAGTAACTGTAAGAGTCCCCTGTTGGTTATCAACTTTCGCCAGTTCCCCCTCGTATATTCTGAGCCCAATAAGGGATTGGATCATGTATGCAGTCTCAGCACGGGTTGAGGGGAGATCAGGTTCAAAAACAACTCCGAAATACACAGGCAGCACGCCAAGGGTGTTAGCAACTTCAATACTGTGGAATGCCCAGTGATCATGATCTACATCTATAAAACTGGGGCTGGGTTGTTTAAGTTTATCCATTTTATCCCCGAGCTTAATTGTACGAATTAATATTTCCGTCATTTCCGCCCTGCTTATGTCCCTTAATGGGCGGAATGTTCCGTCAGGAAAACCTGATACTATTCCTGCCTCTGTAAGGGCGGCAATATATGCCTCAGCCCAGTTACCTTCAATATCACTGAAAACCGGCTCACCGGCTGCACGGATTGCAAAAGCTTTTGCAATCATTTTTGAAAATTCAGCTCTTGTGACAGGATCTTCTGGCTTAAAAGTCCCATCGGGGTAGCCTGTAATTATTCCTTCATTAACTAAAGCTAATATGGCTTCTTCAGCCCAGCAGCCCTCAATATCAGAAGGCCTTATCGAAGCTTCAATTTGGAAAGCCGCTGACAGCCATATAACCATAAGCACAGCCAAAACCGGGATAATCCGGACTTTGAATGGTACGGTTGACCTATCTATTTTTTTTCGTGTAACCCTAAGTGAAACATAATCTACACTTATCATGTATGCCAAGTCCCCCTTTACCCCGCCTTTATCCGACCAACAGGTGTTTGTGTCACCACTAATTATCGCTATTCCACATAAAATAATTACATACCTTTATGTAAGTTATGGAGTAGGGGGAGGCATATGGCTGATATGGGTAATAGTGACAGGGGTGACAGAGGGACGGGGTACCTGACACATTGTAGCATTGATCGGTGTTAGTGTGTCAGGTACCCCGTCCCTCTGTCACCCTTGATCGGTGTTAGTGTGTCAGGTACCCCGTCCCTCTGTCACCCAGCTCAGATTCGAGTATAGCAACAAGGAATTTCACTGCATTTTCTATATCGTTCAAATCCGCCATTTCCGATGGAGTATGGATATATCTGGCCGGGATTGAAATTGCACCTGAAGGGACCCCTTCTCTGGTAAGATGTATAGGCCCTGTATCAGTGCCACCACGTTCAAGGACTTCAAGCTGGTACGGAATATCCTTTTTCTCTGCAATATCTATCATAAACTGCCTGACAAGGGGGTGGGTCAGCACAACCGAATCCTTTACTTTAATTGTCGGACCACCACCTAGTTTTACTGCCATAGCCGGTGACTCAGGCGTATCCCCTGTCCGTGTTACGTCCACAGCAAATCCAATATCAGGGTTTACCCGGTAAGCCGCGATTTTTGCACCTCGGAGACCTACCTCTTCCTGCACTGTAAAAACTGCATATATCTGGTTATGAATATCCCTCTCAGCAAGATTTTCGAGGGTTTTTATTAAAACCGCACAACCTGATCTGTTATCCAGGGATTTTGCAATTACTTTATCCCCAATAAAATGGGCTTCCCCATAAAGTCCGCCGATATCACCGATTGACACTTTCTTGCTGGCGGAATCCCGATCTGTAGCCCCGATATCAATAAACATCTTATTCAATTTCAAATCTTTCATTTCACTGAGGTTCTCCATACCACAGGAACCGACAGTTCCGTTGGCAAAGATCACTTTTTGCCCTAATAACACAAACGGTGACACCCCACCGATATTTGAAAACCTCAAAAACCCTTTTTCATCAATATGGGTCACAATTACACCAATTTCATCCATATGCGCAGCAACCATCACCCTGGGCCCATGGCCTTTTCGGATTGCTATGAGATTCCCCATTGCATCTGTTTCCACTTCATCTACAAATCCTTTAACTTTCTCCCGTATAACATCCCTTATCTGAGCCTCATTTCCGGCAGGCCCGAAAGTCTCAGCCAGTTTCTTCAATAAATCCTTCAAAAGGGTAACCCCCTTTCTTCAATACTATCCAAAAAACCTACCATGAGCTTGAAAGTGTTTTCAAAATCGTCCTTATCTATAATTGATGCCGGGGAATGAATGTATCTCGTCGGGACTGATACAGCCCCACAGGGAACCCCTTCCCTCACGAGATGGATTCTGCTCGTGTCTGTATAACCACCCACAAGCCCCCTCATTTGATAAGGAATGTTCTTTTTCTCAGCGACTTCTTTGAGCCTTTCCAGAATCCTGGGATCGGCCAGGAGCCTATTGTCTGAATGAGATAAAGCAGGGCCTTCCCCTAACATAGTTGAGTATAAGTGTTTTTTCGATCCGGGAACATCAGATGCAGTGGTACTTTCCAGCACTATGGCAATATCCGGTTCTAACCTATATGACGCAACTTGTGCCCCACGTGCATCTATTTCTTCCTGGGCACTGAAAACACCTTGGAGTGTAAAACTCCACTTTTTGTCCATTGTTAAAAGCCTGGCAAGAATGGCACACCCTGCCCTGTCGTCAAAAGCTTTAGCCTTTGCGCGCTTCGTCCCGAGATCCTCATATGTGGTGGTGAATATAACACCGTCACCAAGCTCTACCAAACGCTCCGCTTCTTCCTTGTCCTTTGCACCGATATCTATAAATAAATCATCAATGCCGAAGGGGACATCTGCCTCTTCCCTTTTTTGAAGGTGGATAGGTTTTGCACCTATTACTCCGGGAATACGGCCTCTCCCTATATATACGGATTTAGAGACAAGCACTCTTGGATCAATACCCCCGACAGGTTTAAATCTTAAAGCCCCTGACTTTTCAATGAAAGTTATCATTAACCCTACTTCATCCATATGTGCACATAACATAACCTTAGGGCTTCCCTCTTTTCCACTTTGTATGGCAATAAGATTTCCCAGAACATCGGTTTCCACCTTATCACAATTCCCGCTAATCCACTCCTTTAAAATATTGGCGATTTCCTGTTCTTGTCCTGGTATCCCAAAGGCTTCTGTAAGGGTTTTTAGAAGCATTTCAATTCCTCCACAAATTTCTTATCCAACCGGACTATGAATTCTGCAAGCAACCGGCCGGCACGTTCAATATCAGCAAGGCATACAGTCTCAACTGAAGTGTGCATATAGCGTAAAGGTATTGATACTAACGCAGTGGGGATCCCGCCTCTGGTAATCTGAATAGAACATGCATCGGTTCCATAAGGATTCGGGCTCGGAACCGTTTGCACAGTAATCTCCAATTCCTTTGCAATAGCTTTCAGCCTTCCAAATATTTTTGGGTGGACTACAGGGCCAATAGCTATTCCAGGGCCTTTATCCATAGACATTCCTTGATGCTCGGGAACAGAAGGTTGTTCTCCGAACCCAACATCAATAGCTATCCCTATATCCGGGACAATGCCGTATGTGACAGTGGTCGCCCCTCTCAAGCCCACTTCTTCTTGGACAGTGGCAACACAATAAACGTCAGCATGGTGCCGCATTGCACGGAGAAATTTAAGACACTCAAATAAAACCATTACGCCGGTTCGATTGTCCATGGATTTCCCTGCCATAAATCTCCCTTGTAATTGTATAGGGCTTTGGGCAAAAGTGATTATATCCCCTATATTTACTAATTCCTGTGCTTCCTCCCCTGTAAGCCCTATATCTACATATAAATCCTCCCACTTTACCGCCTTTTTTTGTTCATCGGGATCCTGAACATGCGGCGGTTTTGCCCCTACGACACCTGGTAGTTCCTTCTTACCATAGACTATTACCTCAAGCCCGGGTAGAATCCGTTTATCAATACCACCTACCTGAGTTACCCTTAGGCAACCCTGATCTTCAATTTTTGTAACCATTAACCCAATTTCATCTATATGTGCAGCAAGCATAATACGTGGATGGGGTGCACGCCCGATTCCCCTCTTAAGCATAATAAGATTGCCTAATGCAT
The DNA here is from genome assembly GCA_012689375.1 of Bacillota bacterium. GTDB lineage: Bacteria > Bacillota > SHA-98 > UBA4971 > UBA4971 > UBA4971. The sequence goes on from JAAZLO010000038.1 coordinate 34,862, forward strand.
CAGTCCGGGCTTCATCATATAACCCAGACATTTCCTCCTTCACGGCAGCTACGACCTTCTCTTCATATCCGGATACGCCAGGCGCTGATATTGCATCTTTCAAAAACCCGGCGAGTCCTGTTGTTTTCATACCCAACCCTCCGCTCATGAATGCTTCCAAACACAGGTAAAGCCTGTATCTTGCCGTTGACTTCTTCGCGTAACAGCCCAATTCCTGCTATATACGGATTACAACCCTAAAGTACATCTGTAAATTCAGATATACTGTTTCCCGGCCATATCCAATCTTTATATGTGTGCCCTTTTTCCGTTATTCCAAACCATCCCAAGTGTTTCAAACCAGGACATATAGAAGATTCCGCAGTAACCCTTACAGTTAACATCTACATATTATCTACCGCCCCTGTGAAGTTCTTTTCAGACTGGCACACACAGCCAAACCCCTACCTGGCATAGGGTTTACGCCAAAAAGAATTTATGGCACAGGGGGGATCCAACCCCTTGCCTATACATAGGGCATGCTATATAATTGACATGCAATTTATTTATTACTTTTATTTTGTGCCGGAGTGGCGGAATCGGCAGACGCACGCGACTCAAAATCGCGCGGAGTTAACCCTCCTTGGGGGTTCAAGTCCCCCCTCCGGCACCATCTATGTACAAATCTAAGCCTACTAACACACCACCCGGGTTAAAATGCAATTTGATGTAAATAAAACATAAATACGACTATTAATGGGGATATATACAAACAGGATAAGTAGAGGGACGGGATCTAAATGAGGATAAGCGGAAGGAACAAATTGACAGGCAAAGTATCAGAAATTAAGACTGACGGGCTTATATCCCAAGTAAAAGTGACTGTAGAACCGGGAATGATAACTTCTGTAATCACAAAAGGTGCCATAGATGAATTAGAGCTTAAACCAGGCGATTCAGTCACTGCACTTATAAAGTCGACATCAATTATGATATGTAAATAATATTCATTCGATTATCTTTACTACCTCGTCCCAAGGCCGATCTTTCCTTGAGCCCCTAGGTAGATTAGATTCCATCGGATATCCAATAGGAACCATAGCTACAGGGCGGAGATGCCCCGGTAAGTTTAGAATCGAAGCCACATCCTGTTCATCAAAGGACCCGACCCAGCATGTACAAAGCCCAAACCCAACTGATGCAAGGAGCATATTTTGTATGCAAGCAGCAGTATCTTGTATACAGTAAAGCATTGAACCCCGATCACCATACCTTGCTGCACTTCTCTTAGGATCTGCAAGGATTACCACTACCACAGGGGCATCAGAAACAAATTTCTGCCCGAAAGCTGCCTTTGCCAAACGGGCCTTTATTTCAGGTTCCTTCACTATAATAAGTCCCCATGGCTGCATATTCCCTGCACTTGGTGCCTTTAAGCCATATTCAACAATTTGCCTTATAGTGTCGTAAGGCACAGGATCAGATCTGAATTCACGATTGCTTCGGCGTTCCTTTATAGCCTCAAAAATACTCTTTGCCAACTTGACCGCCTCCTGATATAGCCACACAAGCATTCTCTTACAATAACAGACTTCCCCCCACAACCCAGGACCTCCTTTAAAATCCCGACAAATAAGGAAGACATGATTACGAGGGGCGTCTATGCAGCAAATCAGTTTCTTTTAATGGCGGATATATAGGACCACGCCTGATGATTCAATGGATATCAAGGCGAAATCTTTTTTCTTTAGCTTCCGGAGCCTTGGGAATTGTAATTCCTAAAACTCCGTCTTTAAATTCAGCATGTGCCTGATCCGGCTTTATTTTTGTGTTAATAGGAAGTGTCCTCATAAACCTTCCAAAGGATCTCTCGCGCCTATGTACATTTTTATCTTCTATTTCTTTCTCATATTTCGATTCGCCTTTGATAGTAAGTGCATTGTCAGTCAACGTGACTTCAATATCCTTTTGCTCCACACCCGGCAGATTCGCCCTTACCACTACATCATCCTCGGTCTCATACATATCCACAGAAGGGCGCCATCCATGGTTACCACTAGATTTTCCTGTCCCCCGCCTTGCAAAAGTCTCGTCGAAAACCCTGTTCATTGCATCCCGGATTCCCATAAGTTCATCTAAAGGATCCCATCTGATAAGACTCAAGTTAATTTCCCCCTATATTCATTTGCTTGAGAAGAATAAACCGGCTCCGTTATTATTCCTCTGAACAGGTATGATTAAACATAGGGTTAAGTACTTATCCGCCCAATATCACGCCGCGCCCACATTCCTTCAAAATTAATATGAGAAAGGCCTTTATATGCATGATTAACCGCATTCTCCCGGGATTCTCCGACACCGACTACATTCAGAACCCGCCCTCCTGCAGTGACAAGGTTCCCCCGCTCCAGGCGGGTCCCGGCATGGAATACAAGGATGCCATCCTTTTCCGCCTGTTCCTCATCAATAGAAATTTCCTTGCCTATACTGGGTTTCCCCGGGTACCCTGGGGAGGCAGCTACAACGCATGCACATGCCCCATCCCGCCAATCAAGAGTTATAGAATCACATGTTCCTTTAACGGCCGCTTCCAATGCATCAACAAGATCTGATTTCATCATTGGAAGGACAGCCTGTGTTTCGGGATCCCCAAATCTTGCATTGAATTCCAATACCATCGGCCCTTCGGATGTTAACATTAATCCTGCATAAAGGACCCCCACATAACGACGGCCTTCAGCTGAAAGACCTGTTATCGCAGGCATTATAATATCTTCTAAAATTCGATCCTCTAGAGATTTATTAAACCCCGGAGCAGGGGCAATAGCTCCCATACCACCGGTATTCTCCCCTTTATCCCCGTCCTTCGCACGCTTATGATCCTTTGAACTGATAAGAGGAAGTACGTGTCTTCCGTCGGTTATTACCAGAAAGCTTACTTCATCACCAAAAAGGCAGTCTTCAACAATAATCCCGGCACCACAACCAAGACTTGAAACAGCATCTACTGCATGCTCCGCTTCATCCCGGGTATTAGCAATAAATACCCCTTTTCCGGCTGCAAGCCCATCAGCCTTTATTACCATAGGACCCTTATGTGACTGGACGTAACGTTTAGCTGAATCTGCACACCTAAAGATAGTGTAATCAGCAGTAGGAATCTGATGGCGTGTCATAAACTGTTTCGCCCATACTTTACTGGTTTCAATGGATGCCGCAGTTTTCCCGGGGCCGAATACCGGTATGCCGAAACGCATCAAAATATCAGACAGACCGAGAGATAGCGGTGCTTCAGGCCCTACAACAACGAGATCTACGTAGTTTTCAAAGGCAAATTGTGCTAATCGTTTTACTTCGTTCACAGGGATCGGTACACATTCGGCAATCTTATTAATACCGGGATTCCCGGGCGCTGCATATATCTTAGACACCCGGGGGCTGGCCTTTAACTTCCAAACCAAAGCATGTTCCCTTCCGCCTCCACCAACCACAAGTATACAAAGATTTTCCTGTTTCACCGGCTTCCCCCCTGAAAAGGATATACTACATAAGAATCCAATAGTAAGTCCAAGCTGACAGACCTTAGGATTTAATGTCTGAAATGGCGTATCCCTGTGAACACCATTGCTATTCCATGTTCATTGGCTGCATTTATAACATCTTTATCCTTCAATGACCCTCCCGGTTGTATAACAGCGGTTATCCCTGCCTCAGCCGCAGTATCCATACCATCCCTAAACGGGAAAAATGCATCTGACGCCATAACCGCACCCTTAGCTTTCACTCCTGCATGATCCCATGCTATCTTAACCGATCCGACCCGGTTCATTTGACCTGCCCCTACCCCTACTGTTGCACAATCCTTCCAAAATACAATTGCATTGGATTTAACATGTTTCACTACTTTAAATGCCGAAAGCAACCACTGGATTTCCTTATCTGTCGGGCAGCGCTTTGTAACCACCTTAAGATCCTTGGCAATAAGTTCCCTGGGTATATCAGGATTTTGGGCGATAAATCCACCATCAACCCATCTGATATCAAGTTCAGGAGAAGCCTCCCGGAAATTTTCGGGGAGTATAAGGACCCTTAGGTTAGGTTTTTTAGAAAGTATGGCAAGACCTTCATCAGTTATACCCTCTGCCAGGACGGCTTCGACAAAAGTTTCCACTATTCTTTTGGCTGTATCGCCGCAAATAACCCCATTTAAACCAACTATACCCCCAAATGCAGATATGGGATCAGCCTCACGTGCCTTTATATAGGCAGCCTCCGGGCTGTCTCCTATAGCGACACCACAAGGATTTGTATGCTTAATTACAACTGCGACAGGTTCCTTCTTAAATTCACGTACTATTCTGATGGCTGCATCAGCATCAAGTATGTTATTGAACGATAAAGGCTTTCCTTGGATAAGCTCGGCACCGGCAATACCTGAATAAGGAAGATTGCCTGTTGCATAAAATGATCCCATCTGATGGGGATTCTCACCATATCTCAAATCGAGAGTCTTAATTCCTGTAATATTAATCATAGAACTGAAAGGACTTTTATCCCCGCCTATAGACTTAATACTATTTTCCGCACCGGATTTATCCTGTATACATTTATAAAGATATTCTGTAATCACATTATCATATCGGGATGTATGTAAGAACGCTTCTTTTGCCAGCTCCATCCTGGTTGTTATTGATACTTCACCCTTTAATCGGAGTTCCCTGATGACTTTATTGTAGCTACCAGGATCCGTCACAATAGTAACCCTCTCAAAATTCTTTGCGGCCGCCCGTATCATTGCCGGACCGCCTATATCAATGTTTTCAACGGCTTCCTCCAGAGTCACCCCTGGCTTTTCTATTGTGTTTTTAAAAGGATATAGATTCACACAAACCAATGATATAGGATCAATTCCGTACTGTTTCAGTTCATTTTCGTGTTCCGGAATCATGCGGGCAAGTATCCCCGCATGCACCATAGGGTGTAAAGTTTTAACTCTTCCCCCCAGGATCTCGGGAAACTCCGTAACGTCAGATATTGAGGTTACAGAAATCCCCGCTTTCAGAAGATGTTTCGCAGTTCCCCCAGTGGATAGAATTTCAAACCCAAGATCCTGAAGGGACTCTGCAAATTTCAGAATACCGGATTTATCGTAAACACTTATAATAGCCCTTGGCTTTACCATTTCATCAGCCCCCGATAATGGTTACCTTTCTTCCATCCCTTTTAACCCTGCCGCCAAGAATTGCATTTATACATTCTACTAAAAGGACATGCTCTTCACGTAGTATTCTGGACGCTAAGATTTCCTCAGTATCTCCAGGCAATACAGGGACTACTCTTTGATCAATTATCGAACCTGTATCCATCCCTTCGTCTATAAAATGGACTGTGCACCCTGTGTATTTTACTCCATATTCCAACGCCTGTTTCTGGGCATTTAACCCTCTGAAGGCGGGAAGGAGTGAAGGGTGGATATTAATAATCCTATCCTTAAATTCGTTAAGAAAATTCTTCCCCAGGAGTCTCATAAACCCTGCAAGAACCAAAAGATCCGGACAGAATTGCTTTGCTGCCCCGATAAGGCCTGACTGAAAGTCTTCATCGGAAATAAAGGCCCCACGTTCCACCACAATTTTAGGTATACCGTATTTGTCCGCCCGTTTCAACACAAAGGCATGAGGGTTATCTGAAATAAGCCCTGCAATTTCCCCATTCAGCTTTCCTAATTTTCCAGCATCAATTATTGACTGGAAATTAGATCCGCGACCCGAAGCCAAAACAACAATACGCGGTTTCCGGTGTTTTTCTTTATCCATTTTCAAACAGCACCTCTCCGTTTCCCGGGATTACCTTCCCTACCGGGAAACATCTCTCACCTGATGCAGCAAGCGATTGAAGGGCTGTACCGGCATGGTAAGGCCTTACAGCTACAATAAAGCCAAGCCCCATATTAAAGACACGCCTCATTTCACTGTCCTCTATACCCCCTTGTTTCTGCAGGAAACCAAAGATAGGCGGGACCTCCCATGATCCCAGGTTAAATTGGATTGCCAGACCCGGAGGGAGCATTCTTGGAGGATTTTCAATGAGCCCGCCCCCTGTAATATGTGCGAGGCCTTGGATTTTTACGTCCTTGGCTAAATTAAGAATGGATTTAACATATATTCTGGTCGGTTCAAGGAGTTCCTCTGACAGTGAACGCCCAAGCTCAACAGGTTTATCCGAAAGACTGAAGCATCCGATATCAAATAGAATATGACGTACCAATGAAAACCCGTTGCTGTGAAGACCTGATGACTTTAACCCTATCAGAATATCCCCGGGTTTAATCGTGCTACCGTCAACAAGTTTTGATTTTTCCACAGCACCCACTGCAAACCCTGCCAAATCATAATCATTATCTTTATAAAATCCGGGCATTTCTGCGGTTTCACCGCCTAAAAGCACACAGCCCGCCCTTACACAACCTTCCACCACTCCGGATACAATGGATTGAACTTTTTCCGGCTCAATTCTACCTTGAGCAAGATAATCCAGGAAAAAGAGGGGTTTCGCCAAGGATGTAATTATATCATTTACGCACATAGCGACTAAATCAATACCGATAGTATCATGTTTATCTGCTTCTATCGCAATACGCAGTTTTGTTCCTACTCCGTCAGCCCCTGCCACGAGCACTGTATCCTTTGCCTCACTTGCACCTAACAGAAAACTACCCCCGAATCCACCGAACCCTCCTACAAGGTGATCTTCAGGCATCCCCTTCAGGGTTTCCTTGATAAGTTCGACAGAACGTGTTCCCCGGTTAATGTCTACCCCCGCGGCTGAATATGTCAGGGGCTTCTGATCTCCGCTTGCTTTAGAGCCCTTGCCGGGACTTTCAGGGCATTTATCTGTACCTTTTGGTTTTCTGGGCGGCATCACAGGATAGCACCCATCAAAACAAGCAAGACAGAAACCTGAATCGTGGGCCCCTGCATTTCTCATTGCCTGAATCAATCCTTCATGGCTTAAATAATTCAGACTGTCAGCCCCTGTCATCTTAAGCACCGGGCCTTTACCGTCTGATGCAGCCAGATGGCGATCATTCTCAGGGGTCATGCCAATACCGTAATAGCATGGGTAGATTACCGGGGGAGAGGCTATCATAAGACCTATGCTTTTCGCACCTGCCTCCCTTAGGAGCCTTACCAACCTGGTACAAGTTGTGCCTCTTATAAGGGAATCATCTACTACCAGAACGTGTTTATCCTGAATTGCATGGCGTACCGCATTTAACTTAAGCCTCACACCGAGTTTTCGTGAATTAGGCTCGTGCTGAATGAATGTCCTTCCCAGGTAACGGTTTCTGACAAGCCCATATTCAAAAGGTATCCCGCTTTCACGTGCAAACCCCAAGCCTGCCTCCACCCCTGCCTCAGGTACAGGGACCACGATATCCGCCTGGATATCCCTATGTTCTCTGGCAAGCATCCTTCCCATTTCATGCCTTGCCTGACTCACGTTGGCTCCCTCTATAACACTATCAGGTCTCGCAAAATATACGTATTCGAAGGCACATAATGACTTACCCGGACTTGGTAGACCTTCCATCCTACGGAGTCCGTTTTGATTAATAATTATAATTTCTCCAGGTTTGACTTCACCGATGAGTTCAGCGCCGATTACATCAAGAGCACAGGATTCAGACGCAACTACCCAGCCACCCGGAAACTCACCGAGACAAAGCGGCCTGAACCCCCTGGGATCTCTCATAGCAACCAAAGCTGAGGGGGCTAAAAGGACGGCTGAATATGATCCTTCTAGTTCGCTCATACACCGCCTAATCTTCTTCTCCAAACATTCACGCCCGTGCTTTGCCAATAAACATCCGATAAGCTCCGCATCGGATACTGTTTGAAATGCTGCGCCTGAAGCGCTGAGCAAGGTGCGGAGGATCTCTCCATTGGTTAAGCTGCCGTTCATAGAGATAGCTATATCCCCCCATGGGTAATGAAACAAAAGCGGTTCTGCATCTGATATTCCCCGTAATCCCGCCTTTGAATAAAGCACATGACCTATTGCCATATTTCCTTCAAGCTTGCCGATTACTTCTTTATTAAAAACTTGCGAGACCAAACCCATTCCCTTGTGCAGCCTAATCCCTGTGCCGATCGGGCTTACGGCAACTCCTGCACTTTCTTGACCCCGATGCTGGAGTGCTTGAAGGCTATATATTACGCGCTCTGCGGCAGAGGAATCCTCCGAGATAACCCCTACAACCCCGCAACGTTCACGCCAGTTTAGTTGTTTCAGTCTGTTTCCTCCATCCATACATTTGCCTCCTGATATATCTGTGGTATATGGCTCACCGGGATACTTATAATGCTCTCATAGTCTGCTTCAGCTAGCATTTCGCCACATTCAATTCGGAACTTTTTATCCGCATCGTTCATAATTGAGCATCCTAAGTTTCCTTTGTAAATTATAAGATTTTCACCACCGGTCTTTCCGATTATAAATAAGGGTATATCTGCTGACACAGCCATAGCCTTTATTTTATTAAGATCCGACGGTGTAAAGGATATAAGCATACGGGAACCGGCCTGGCTAAATAAGTAGTAATCAGGTCTCATATCAGGTACAGTAACAGAAGCTCCGATTTCTCCAAACATGCACGCATCTGTCAGAGCCCTGGCAATACCCCCTTCAAATATGCTTTCGCAGGATGAAAGAAGCTGCTCCGTAATTAGCAACTGCACCAGATTGTGTAAGGCTTTCTCTTCCTCAAAATCTATAGAAGGCACGTGCCCTCCTTCAATCCCATGGACCTCCGAAAGGTATTCTGTTGCCCCAATCTCAGGTTTAGTGGAACCAAGGATAGCAATAATATCGCCTTCTTGTTTAAATCCGGATGAAGTAATATTTTCAGGATTATCCACAATACCTACCATACCTACTGCAGGCGTAGGGTAGACAGGGATATCTCCAGATTCATTATAAAAGCTTACATTTCCCCCTGTAACCGGAATACTCAATTCCCTACATGCATGTGACATCCCCTCAACTGCTGCCTTAAACTGCCAAAACACTTCAGGATTTTCCGGATTTCCGAAATTCAAACAGTCGGTGAGCCCAAGTGGGATTACACCGCTTGCAACAAGATTCCGGGCGGCAGCGACTACTGCATGGGCTGCCCCCTTCCACGGATCTAATTGACAATAAAGGGAATTCACTTCGCATGTCACACCAAGCCCTTTATGTGTGCCGGGCACAGGAATTATTTGCACCCCCGTGCCTGTAACAATAAAATTCATACCCTTTGTGTTACCCTTATCAGAGACATTCTTAGATAACCAACCCCTGTATGAAATTTTCGGGGATGAAAGGGTAAGTTTCAGAGCTTTAGGATAATCATCAGGTTCAGGTACATTTGAAAGATCCGGGCCACACATTACCTGTAGTGAATAAGGTTTCCGGGACTCCCTCATGTAACACGGCGCCAAATCTGTAAGAGCTTTTGCAGGCAACCTCGCTACATTCGCCGTGCCGTCCACGACATGTAATATCCCATCATCAGTAACTTCACCGATGGTTTCAGCCTCCAATCCCCATTTTCGGAATACCTTTTTTACATCGGCTTCTCTCCCAGGTTCTGTCACAACAAGCATTCTTTCCTGAGATTCTGAAAGCATCACTTCGTACGGAGTCATATCCTGCTCTCTTTTAGCTACTTTACTTACATCAATTTTCATACCGACATCACCTTGAGATGCCATTTCCGCGGATGAACAAGTAAGGCCCGCTGCACCCATATCTTGGATCCCAATGAGATCCTTCCCAAGCACATCATATAACTCAAGGCATGCCTTTTTAAGGGCATACCCTAACTTGGAATCGCCAATTTGAAGCGCCCTACCTTCGGCCCGGGCTTCCGGTGTAATTTCGGCAGATGCAAGAGCCGCTCCCTGAATACCGTCCCGCCCGGTACGGGCACCCACTGCCATCACGGGGTTACCGGGACCGCGGGCTGCGGATTTTTTTAGAGAAGATTGTTTTACAATACCAACGCACATAGCATTTACCAGTGGGTTTTCCTTGAAACTCTCATGTGTCGCTATATCCCCTCCGGCTATAGGTATACCCAATGTACTTCCGTACCACATCATTCCTTCTGTGGCACGTTTAAGAATCCACTTGGAACGTTTATGAGAAAAAGGCCCGACTCTCAATACCCCAAGCAAAGCAATAGGCTCCGCACCCATAGCAAGCACATCCCGGACAATACCGCCTACACCTGTTGCTGCCCCTTGGAACGGCTCTACTGCAGAGGGATGATTATGGCTTTCTATTTTAAAAACCGCCGCCAACCCATGGCCTATATCGATTACTCCCGCATTTTCACCAGGCCCTTGTATTACCTTTTCTCCTGATGTCGGTAACATCCGCAGGATCTCCTTGGAACTTTTGTAGCTGCAGTGTTCCGACCACATGGCTGCAAACATCCCAAGCTCCGTTTTATTTGGCATCCGCCCCAAAATATTAACAATGCTTTCAAACTCTTTTTTCGAAAGTCCTGTACCGTGCCACATTTCCTTTGTAGCCCCCGTTTTAATCTGTTTTGTGTCAGGGTTAAGCACCCTTAACATACGCTTATTCTTTTCTTCAACTTCAAAAGCAAGGCCGGCTTTATAATCTGTAAGTGCACGATAGAGTCTGGCATCAAGTAACGCAAGGATCTGAACAGCTAAAAGACCGGCATTTTTCGATGCATTAACTCCGACGCATGCCACAGGAACCCCGGAAGGCATCTGAACAGTTGAATAAAGCGCATCCACACCGGCCAGCGGGGAGTTCCCGCATGGTACACCTATAACAGGCACAACAGTAAAAGCGGCTGCTATACCTGCCAAGTGGGCCGCACCACCGGCTGCTGCAATTATTACCTTTACTCCCTGATCCCGGGTTTTTTGAATTATTGAAATTACACGGTGGGGAGATCGGTGTGCCGATGCTACCACAACCTCATACGGAACACTGAAGTCTTCCAATATTGTTATACAGTCACGCATAACTTCAAGATCCGAGTCACTCCCCATCATTATTAGTACGTCTATATTCCTTGAATTTGCTTCTGAAGGTTTCATCCTTATTCCCCCTGTCCGGACCGGTTACTTTTAATAAGGAAACAATTAGCCCCGGCGAATAGGTTTCGAGTGAAACCTACCCGTCGGGGCTTTTATCCCTGTCGGTGTAGCACCGTATAATAGGTGCCTGCGCCGCTTGGACCGAACCCTGCATTGGGAAATGAGAACCTGCAGGTGGAACCCTAGGCACACTTTCCCTCGTGCTTAAGCAAGCCGGCTTTACCCCTTGAATAAATATGCCTAACCTGCTCCGCCGATATATCATATATTTACATTGTATTCTCCGGCCAAAGAATACCATATTATTCTCGGCTATGTCAAGACAGCTGATACCCCAGATAAGACTATAAAGGAAGCCTTACCCCGTAATCAAAACCCCAAACCTTTCCAAAACAGTCTAGCCTTGGCCATAAAGCTCTCCCTTGCAGCAAAAGCTGCCTCCACACTTGATTCAATAGGAACATATGCTCCATGGCCGGCGAGGGACTCCTCAGCCTTTTCTAAAACATGCACAACACGTGCACTGCTTACACCGTCAGTCATGGGGCGCTTACATTCCCGTATGCATTCGAGAAAATGGAGGCACTCATTACGCAAAGGTTCACTCATTTTAAGTTTCGGGATATAAACATCGCCATAAGTAAAAGTATACTGAAATTCAGAAAAACCGTTTAATCCGTCAATTCCATCAGGATTACCTTCCCCGTTTCCCTGGGCCTCATTTGCAATTTTAGAATTGAATCGTTTTTTTGACAGACCCCGTTTGGAATTTACCCCTTTACTGTAAACTTTTACTTTTTCCAAGGATTCACCGTCATCAAATACGATCATTTTTTTCTCGCCTATAATAGTGGTTCTACTGGTTTTACAGGGATCTAGCCAACTAACATGAATATTTGCGATTATCCCCGATGTAAAGCGTATCGTTATGAATACTACATCCTCCACACCGTCATTAACAAAAGCCTGACCTGTTGCAGCTATGTTTATCGGCTCTTCATCCAGCAGATAAAGTAAAGTAGCTATATCATGGGGTGCCTTGTCCCACAAGACGCTTACGTCTTCCCGTACCACACCCAGGCTTGTCCTGGTAGAATGTATATAAAAGATCTTTCCCAGATCATCTGATTGGATATATTCCTTTACCAGATGCATGCCAGGATGATAGTCCATTATATGCCCTACCATAAGAGTTTTGCCTGTTTTTTCTGCTATATCAGCCAGCTGATAGGCTTCTTCAGACGATAAAGTAAAGGGCTTTTCTACAAGGACGTGTTTCCCCCTAAGCAAACACATCCTGGCAATACGGTAATGATCACCTGGGGGAGTGGCAATTACGACTGCATCTATCTTAGGATCAGCAACGATATCCCGGTAGTTTTTAGTTAGTCTGATCATCGGATACCGCTGACGGACTGAGAGGAGGGCTTTAGGATCCTTATCACAACACATTATCAGTGCTGCACCGGAAATCTGAGCAAAATTCCGGACATAATTCCTTCCCCAATTTCCACATCCAACAACACCAACATTTATCACTTCATCTATGTCCCCCTCCACAACATTAAACCGGGAATACCTAATATAAAAACTAACACACATATGCATTAATTAAACCGGGATCCATTAAGCCATATCGGTTATTATTTCTCTATGAAACCTGGGATTCCTTTTCCTATCATTATTATACCCTCGCTTTAAGCAGAATCTGTCGTTTTTTGGGCCTAAAACTCTAAATTCAAAACCTAATGAAACCTAGAAAGCCTCATTAATAAGGGCATCCACCTTGTCCAGTTTTTCCCATGGGACATCATCTTCCGGTAAGTCTGTTCGCCCGAAGTGACCATAGGCAGCCAATGGGCTATATATAGGCCGCTCCAGCCTAAAATGATCGATAATGGCAGCAGGTCTAAGATCAAAGTGCTTTTTAACAAGCCTGAGTATTTCCTCATCCCCGATTTTCCCCGTGCCAAAAGTTTCTACATCAATGGATATGGGTTGTGCTCTTCCGATAACATATGAGGCCTGGACTTCACATTTATCGGCAATGCCTGCACCTACAAGGTTCTTTGCCACCCACCGAAGGGCATACGCGGCAGTCCTGTCCACCTTAGTGGGATCCTTGCCTGAGAAGGAGCCGCCGCCATGGCGGGCTACACCACCGTATGTATCCACAATAATTTTGCGCCCGGTTAAACCTGAATCGCCCTGCGGGCCCCCTATTACAAACCTACCTGTGGGGTTTACGAAAATCTTGGTCTTATTATCGATAAAGCTGTCAGGAATAATCGGACAGATTACGTGATCCACTATGTTCTTCATAAGAGTATCATATTCTACATCAGGATTATGTTGGGCTGCTATAACTACACTTTCCACTCTTTTAGGAATATTTCCGTCATATTCAATAGTAACCAAAGATTTACCGTCAGGCCTTAGGTACTCCAGCATTCCTTCTTTGCGGACCTCCGTGAGTCTTCTTGCGAGCTTATGAGCGAGCATTATAGGCATAGGCATAAACTCAGGGGTTTCACGTGTTGCAAAGCCGTACATAAGACCCTGATCCCCGGCACCGAGCCAACTAAACCCCGAGTCATTGGTTTGTCCTGCTGCTTCAAGCTGTCTCGCCTCAAGGGATTTATTAACCCCCAGAGCAATATCACCGGATTGACCGTTAAGGGAGGTAACGACCCCACATGTTTCTGCATCAAATCCGTATTTTGCCCTAGAATATCCAATGTCCAGTACTGTTTCCCGGACAATGTCCGCAATCCTTGCCATTGTGTTTCGGCATAGTGTAGATATCTCACCCATTACCATAACAAGACCGGTGGTTGCCGCAACTTCACAAGCTACCCTGGCATCAGGATCATCTTTCAAAATAGAATCAAGGATTGAATCTGCTATTTTATCACAAAGCTTATCAGGGTGACCTTCAGTTACTGATTCTGATGTAATCAACCGTCTATATTGGGTACACTTCTTGTCCGGCCGTTTCTCCACAGCATGAACCCCCTCTTTATTGCAAGAACACATAAAAATACCTCCCCCGCATTGGGAAGAGGCAATCCGTCTCTCATCTCCCAGAACGGAAGTTCTGTAGGACTTAGCACCGTACAGTCTGACATAAGATCTGCCGGTTGCCGGGTTTCATCGGGCCCTCCCCTCCACCACTCTTGATAAGAGCTGTCCTTTAAATATATGTTTTTCGTAGAATGCACTTGACATTATACTATCCTCAGAAAAGGAACGCAACCCGTCCAAAACAATCGCTGCAGGCTTATGGCAGCATCCCGGGAAGAAATACCGATATTAAAATGTCCCCCCCATCTTGCCCATAGATTGTGGCATGTCTTTATCCGTCCCTTTTGATGTAGTAATCTTCCTGATCCAATTTACAAAAGCCCTCCCCCCTTCATGATCATCCTCCGCAAATCTCCTACACATATTAAGAAACTCCTGAATATTATCGTCAATTAGGGGCTCCCCCTTAGCAACATATATTCGTTCATGCATAGTTGCGGCAGCCCCCTCCTCCGCCGTGAGGAGTTCTTCAAATATTTTCTCACCAGGCCGAATCCCGGTAAATACAATTTCAATGTCTATATCTGGCTCAAAACCTGAAAGTTTAATCAGATCCTGGGCAAGATCAACGATTTTTACAGGCTTACCCATATCAAGAATGAAAATTTCTCCACCCTTCCCCATGGCAGCAGCTTGGATTATCAGCTGTACTGCCTCTGGGATAGTCATAAAATATCGCACCATATCAGGGTGAGTAACTGTAACAGGACCACCTTTTTTAATTTGTTGTTTAAATAAGGGGATGACACTACCCCTACTTCCGAGAACATTACCAAACCTGACCGCCATGAACTTGGTTCGACTGTTCTTTGCCAGGGCCTGAATTAGGATCTCCGCACCCCGTTTACTGCACCCCATAACACCCATGGGATTAACTGCTTTATCCGTGGAAATGAATACAAATCTTTCAGTCCCGTACTGCTTTGCGGAACATGCCACATTCCATGTTCCGAAGATATTGTTGCATATTGCTTCTTCAGGGTTTAATTCCATTAAAGGAACATGTTTATGGGCTGCTGCATGGAATACTACATCAGGCTTGTATAAAGAAAAAATCCAATCAATCCTTTCATCGTTCCGGATATCTGCAATTACCGGGATGATATTAAGATCAGGGAAAGCCACCTGAAGGTTAATATTAATTTCATATATGTCATTTTCCCCATGTCCAAGGAGTATAAGTTTCCCTGGGTTAAAGTCTGCAATTTGCCTGGATAACTCTTGACCAATGGATCCACCTGCACCTGTTACAAGCACTTTCTTGCCTGACAAATATAGCCCAATTTCTTCAAGATCCACTCTTATTTCTTCACGCCTGAGAAGATCCTGGATACCAATTTCTCTAATTCGGCTGACATCCACCTTGCCATCAAGGAGCTCGTAGACACCGGGTAATGTTAAAACTTTAACGCCCAAGCCGTCACATGCACGTACAATTTGCCGTATAACTGTACCCGGAGCGGAAGGCATTGCAATTATGATCTCTTCCACATTATTAGATCTAACCAACTCAGAGAGATCCAATGTCGTACCAAGCACCCGGTACCCCGCAACTATATAGCCCTGCTTGGAGGGATCATCATCGATAAACCCTACAACTGTCTGGCCCACCTCCGGATGGGCCCTAAGCTCCCTTGCAACTATTACACCGGCCTCACCTGCGCCTACTATAAGAACCCTATGAACATCATCAAGGGATGCCGCTTGTTCTAAATCAGCTTGGACTATCTGTTTATTTGCTTCGGCAAAATGTGCCCATTCCCGTCTCATTCTTAAAAAAAGGCGGATACCGCCTGCAAAGAATATATTTAAAGACCAAGCCATAAATATAATACTTCTCGGAAAACCCGCCGGATGCAATGTATGAAGAATTAAATAGTCAATGGATGAAGCAAGGCTACCGGCAAGCGCTATAATTAGCGCCTCCCTTACACTGGCAAATTGCCAGAGGCGATTATAGAACCCGAATATATAATAGATCCATAGCCTAATGATAATTAAAACCGGTAACCTTCCTAGGATAATATTCCAATATGGAAGCGTTCTTGAAAAGCTAAAATCAAAGCGTATAATTAGTGCAAGAGCAAGACTCAGCAAAATAAATACTATATCACCAAGGATAAACCCTATTCTCCCAATTCTATGCCCCAACCGATATTTCACCCCCCCTGAAAAACCTAACCCTGTTACACTACCGGCATAGGAGTTATAAACGAGGATTCCGCCTATATACCTGCTCAGTGTAATATTTACTATTGACTATGGTAATGCACAATATCCAATTCTTTCAATAATTCGCCGTAATAACCCCAAACCCCTTCATATCTTCCTTTTATATCCTCTGCATCCTGTTTAACGACAATTTTGAAGGGATATGCATCTCTCTGACGAATTAAATAGCATATAGTTTTACAATAGATTGGAAATACGAGGATGAAGCTATGCGTTGTAGATCACGGTTATATAAAGCCCCTGCGCTCATTGCTTTGACACTTGTATTAATCTTAACCTTTGCATACATTCAAGAATGCCATGCAGAAACTATAGATTCAGCATTTTGTTTAAACCACAGTTATATAATTGAATCCGGGGATATGCTCAAAATAATGGTTTGGGGTCATGAGAATTTGTCAGGCACCGTCATAGTTGGTGAGGATGGTAGAATTTCTTGGATTGGACTTCCCGAGGATGTATATGTCCTTGGGAAAAGCATCCCGGAAATTCAGGCTAAATTAACGGGTGAGCTTGAATATTATCTAAAAGATCCAAAAATTATAGTCACACTTATAGAAGCTAAAACCATACGCATTACTATTGTTGGGGCTGTACGATCGCCCGGGGTCTACCCCTTTAGGACAAAACCTACGCTTATGGGTGCTTTAGCTTCAGCGGGCGGCCATACATCTGAGGCTGATTTAACATGTATCAGAATTACCAGGTTCTTAGCACAACCTACTAACGGCACAGAGTCAAAATCGGTAATTGTTGATGCAAGCAAAGCTCTGGCGGGGGAAGAAAAAATAGAAGATTTAGGATTGTATTCCTTTTTCGAAGATGGAGATGTTATCTACGTTCCTGAAAAATCGAGGACCGTATCCGTCCTGGGGGAAATACAAAAACCGGGGCTTTATACCCTAGATACTTCAGGCCCCGGGACAAGGATATTCGATATTATCGCATCTGCAGGAGGCCCAAATTCTAATGCAGATACGGGTTCTATCAGGGTTACTAGGTATACAAAACAAGAAATACAAACAATAGAAATAGATCTTGATATATCTACCGAAATGGGGCCTGAATCCGTAGGTTCACCACAAAACTGTGATGGTAGTTTCGTATTGATTCCAGGTGATGTTGTTTATGTCCCAAGACTGATAACAGTCCAAGTTCTGGGGGAAGTGCCAAGTCCTGGGAAGTACCAATTAAAACCAGGCTCCTCCATAACCCAGGCTATATCCCGGGCGGGGGGCACCCTTAATTCTGCCGATACCTCCTGTATTTCACTACATAGGAGTAAGGCCGAGGGGGCTAAAATTTTTAATTTTGATCTCAATTCAGCACTTACAGGCGAAATACCGCACGAAGCACTAACCCTTCAAAATCAGGACACTATTATTGTGCCTGAACTCGTTCATCAAGTGTCTGTACTGGGCGCTGTAAACCGACCTGGGATTTATAGAATTTACGAAACTTCACGGGTTTTGGAAATTGTAACATTAGCAGGGTGGGTAACCCACGATAGTGACAGTGGTTCGGCTATCCTAATCCGGAAACTTGGGGAAGGTAAAATACAACAATCCCCAATAAACCTAAAAAGGCTACAAAGCGGAGCCGATGAAAAGGAAAACTACCTTCTTAATGACGGGGATATTATCTATGTCCCTAAAGCTATAACAATTACAGTTCTTGGGCAAGTGAGAATCCCCGGTACCTATACACTTAAATCAGGAAGCAATATTATGGATGCACTATTCAAAGCAGGGGGCACTCTCCCTGACAGTAATCAGACGGAAGTATTACTAATAAGAGGAGATAATGATCCCAAATCACAGGAAATTGATATTAATAAGATTATGGCAGATTCGAATGCAACTGACTTTAACCTTTTCGAAGGTGATATCATCTTTGTACCTGAAATTATTCGGGAAGTATCTGTACTCGGCGAAATTGCGCGCCCGGGTATTTATAAAATAAAGGATAATACCACACTTTTTGAGGTCATAGCACAAGCCGGGGGAATTAAAGAAACAGGTAATCCTACCACTATTCGGCTTACCAGGAGTAGTCCGGATGGTGAATATATCACCCGGCGAATCAATTTGGAGGAAATTGATGAAAAAATTAGTTTAGAGACATGGATTTTAAATAATGGAGATGCTATTTATGTTCCCCGGCTATAATTATCCAAATATAGAAAACATAGTTCACCCTAACCTATGACTGATAGAAACTAGACAGGAAAGGCCGTTAATAATGAATGAAATGGATTATGAAGTAGATATACTGGAAATAATAAGAATTCTTATGCGAAAGAAATGGCAGATTATAGCCGTTATATTAATATGTGCAGTGACAGCTTATATCGTAAGTTCAAATATGACGAAGATTTACAAAGCAACATCTGTTATTATGATAAAACAAGATCCCCAAGTTAGATCCATCCCATTCCTCCAGGATGCAATTGCCTCCCCACTGGGAAACATGAAAAATTATTTAGAATACTTAAAGAGTCGTACAATCACCGAGGCAACCTTAAATAGGCTAGGATGGCTACAATCATCACCAAAAGAAACAATACGCGCCTGGCAAGAGCGGCTTTCCGTAGAACAAATCCAGGGAACTGATCTGGCAAAACTCTCTATTGAACATGATAATCAGGAGGAAGCAACTGTCTTTATTAATACCCTAATAGAGGAGTTCCAAAGACGGGTTAAAGAAATGAATCAGGAATCCACCTGGGCAGCCCTGAATTTTACTACTCAACAATTGGCAATAGCGGAACAGAATTTAAAGGAAGCTGAGGAAGCGCTCCTTAAATATAAAGAAGCACATGGAATAATAGAGCCATCAGCTGAAATTAAGGCTTGTATTGATCGATTCATCAGTATAGAACAGAATATTTTTCAAACTGAAATGGAGCTTAAGGCAACCGAATCAGAACAACAAAAACTCACTGAAATATTGCAGGATGTTGATCCTACACTTATTACAACTACCACGTTAGTAAACAACCCCGTAGCCCAACAATATAGGACACAATTATCCCGCTTAGAGGCAGATTTAACAGCTGCCTTAGAGCAATACACAGAGAATCACCCCTTTATAATTACATTGAAGAACCAGATTGATCATATTTCGCATAAACTCGTCGAAGAGGCCGAACGAATAACCGGATCCGAGACTACATCCCTTAACCCCACATATCAAGATCTCCGTAGCAAATTAATATCAGGTCAAGCAGTAATGGTTGGCTTAGAAGCAAAATTGGAGGCTCTGGAAAATAATCGTAGCCAGGCTGAGGCTGAACTTTCATCTATCCCAAAGAAAGAAATAGATTTTGCAAGGCTTGTGAGAAACCAGCGAGCAAATGAAGAAATCTACGTGATGCTACATACGAAATATGAGGAAATGAAAATATGGGGGGCAATAGAAGTCTCTGATATTCATGTAATTGACAAAGCAATTTTACCTGAAAAGCCCATTAAACCGAGAAAGCTTCTTAACACAACAATAGCGGGCATCCTTGGTATGTTTATTGCGGTAGGTTATATACTTCTAATAGAATACACCGACACAACAATCAAAAGCCTAAAAGAAGCTGAGCAAGTTTTAGGACTACCTGTGGTAGGATTAATACCTAACCTTGTAAAATCCCATCGCCAAAAGAGAACTTCTGAATACATCAAATCACAGAGGGCGAGGCTAAATTTACCATAAACTTATAACCGTGACAAATTAGGTTGCATAATATAAGTGCTATCCATGGAATGTATGAAAGGATGAATTAAAGGATGGCATATACTAATAGCAGTAAAAACAAACCTTCGGTACTTATCTCATGCCAGGATCCGAAATCACCCGGGACAGAAGCATTTGGTATTATAAGAACGCACCTTCATCTTGTATCAGAGGGTAACCCTTTACGCTCTATTCTTATATGTAGCCCCGGACCACGGGAAGGAAGAAGTATTGTTGCAGCTAACCTAGGAATATCCCTGGCCAGAGCGGGCAAAAACGTTATCCTGGTTGATGCGGATATGCGTAGGCCTACCCAACACGTACTATTTTCTTTGCCTAATAAAAATGGATTCCCTACCCTTTTTACGGAAAATGCAGATCTAGACATAGCACAAAAAACAAGAATCCCCGGTTTAAGGGTCATTACCGGCGGTTCTACTCAAACTAATCCTTCTGATATTCTTTCGTCAGACACAACTATTACAGTTATAAAATCAATTGCATCCCAGGCAGATATCGTTATATACGATACCCCTCCCGTCACTGTTGTGCCTGACGCGATAACTCTTGGTTCTAGGCTGGATGCAGCACTAATTGTAATAAGACTCGGTGTTACATCAAGGGATGATGCTAAAAGGACAAAAGAATTACTGGAGTTATCCCGTTTAAGAATACTGGGAATGATTATAAACGATATACAAGAAAAAACCTATGGCAGTAGTATTACAGGATCCCTTAATTCTTTTGGTATTGTTTCAACTGGGTACTGACTTCCTCCAGTTTCCCTGATAGAAGCTTCATTTGGGCTTGCGCTACAGACATATAGTAGTCTAATTCAGTCTTACGTTCACTT
This sequence comes from Bacillota bacterium, assembly GCA_012689375.1. Taxonomy (GTDB): domain Bacteria; phylum Bacillota; class SHA-98; order UBA4971; family UBA4971; genus UBA4971. The sequence goes on from JAAZLO010000038.1 coordinate 55,862, forward strand.
TCACTTTTCTCAAGGAGCCTTTTACATTCCGCATATATATCAAGGGCATGATCCATTTCACTACGAAGGACCCTTGCCTCCTGCTCCACTGCTTCAACACCAAGTCTCACATGGGAGACATCAGGAAGCAGGACTTCCTGGTACCAATCAGTTTCATTAGCCCGCTCAAAATGGAGAGAGACACAAATCTGCCTGTCACTATGAGTTTGCCCTACCGCCTTAACAAAAGCTATAGGGTGGGGCATAACCACACCGCCGACATTAGCTCTAAAAGGTTCCCCTGGCCATACTGTAAATTTATCTTGGGAAAGCCTCAAGAATATATCTGCTCCCTGTGAATCACGTACAAAATGTACACGCTCTACCTGTCCGGTAAGGAAACCCATTAAATAGGCAAGTACCGGATCATCCCCGACCAGTTTTGTAAAATTTCCTAACGCTTCAAGTTTCTTAGCCTGACTAACCATAACTCCTCAAATCCATCAAGTATTATTTGAATCCAAAGAAAAACATACTGTACCTATATTGTAACGTAAAACTGCCTTTATGAAATCCTTTTTTCTGAAAACATCCTGGAAATAATTTCGTGAGAGAAGCCCCTTTAATGTTTATCTTTAGCAGCCTTTTGCACTAACCCGATTGAAACTACAATAGTGACGGCAATTGCAGCATCTATAAGATGATGCAAAGCCGTCCCTACACCTATGACAAGGCCTGCCTTTTGTAACGAGAACCCAAACGGGAGCACAATCAAAGCCTCACCCACAGCATGAACAGGCAATGTTATAAGAAGGGCGGTACCAAAAGAGAATCCCCTTTTTACAATAATAGCTCCTACTGCCCCGAATATTGCATGAATCGCAGCCCTTGCCGCAATTATCGGCCCGAGTTTAATAAGAAAGCCAAGGGATGATCCGAGACCAACCATTATCGCTACTTGCGGACTTATCAGCATAGCAATCATAACAGGCAGATGGGAGGCTAATGTAGCAGAGAAGGGAGGTATCATAATACTGAGAAAACCCCCGAATGCCAAAGGTATCAGTAATGCTAATGCTGTTAAAAGTGCCCCGTAAACCAATTCCTTTGTACGCATATTCCCAACTCCCAGAATCCCTGCAGCCCACAAATAATCCACCTGAAACCTTAACAGTATTTGATCGCCCCAGGATTTTCATCTACATCATAACATACCACAAACTGGCTTTTATAACAATGGTACCGAACATTACAACGTTCTGACTACCCCTTCTATTCTTTCGGCGGCATTATAATTCCCCGTCGTCTGAGCCACACTAATATACCTATCCCGGCTAACAACACTCCCCCTATAATCAGAGAGGTACCCCTCCCTGCCACAGAAGGAAACCCCAAAAATGCAATCCCGGAACGAACAGTTTTACCGGATACGGGAACAAGAACTGCCAAAGTACCTTTATCCGCATCATATGAGCCAAGCTGCCTTTCCTGAGAAGACTTCCCTCCTTCAGGGGCAAGGATGTCTATAACATTCGGATTAAAATCGAGATTGGTCCCTCCTCCGAATGTCCACGGGCCTGGATCTTTCATAACCGGGCGGAAATCGTCCTCCCCGAAGGCATCCTGGGAACCTATGAGAACGTAATATCCCCATGCGGGATCAGGCTGCCCTACTATGGCAAGGGGAACTTTCACACGAATGGTCTTCCCATCGAGGAGGACACCTGCTTCAATTCCGTCGGATATCCCTTGAGATTCTTTATCATCCTGAGATGTAAATACCCTACACCCTCCCCATCCCAAGGCCTTGATATAAATATCCCACGCATACCGATTATCAAAAGCAACCATAGCCCCTTTATTGAGAGCATCGGTTCTGCCTGCACCTTTCGTTGTATCTATGTATATATTTATCAGCTGATGACTGAAACCTTCAGGTGCATTCCATGGATTTGTGATTTCACGGAACGTTAAATCAAAGTAAACATATTCCACATCATGACTAACACGGAAATACGTAAGATCAAATAAACCCGGAAGAAAAGTCTTATGAGTTGGGTAAACATATGTACCCGGCCCATAATCATCCCCCTCCGGATCTTTCATTTCAAAGACCGGAACCGGATCTGCTGATACCACACCCCCACACAGGTATACCAATATCATTATACAGGTTATGAGGTAACAGACATTCAGGAAGCGTTTTAAGTAGGTGCGCTCCATGGCATCAATCCCCCTATCAATGAGACATACTTCCAATACATGGATGGGCAGATAAAATATTTCCGCCCTAATGTACTTATTCGCGCACCTTCCGCGCAATACCAACCTAAATTACTGAATCTATTTCAAACCCAAAGGATCATGCCAAAACCCTATTGTTTTTAGGCTATCTGATGGAAACCTCTGTATCTTTACAAAACAGGTGGGCTTTTTTTGTATCAAAGACCACCTTATGAATAGTGCCCGGCCTCGCTCGGGTATGTGCATCTACCCTGGCAATATATGAATCCTTCCCTCCTGAAAGATATACATAGACCTCAGCACCCATTGGTTCAGTAACATCTACGTTAGCCGTGACAATCGTATCAGTATCTGCATTAGGCGCAAAATCCAAGTCCAGTATATTTTCAGGCCTGATCCCAAAAATGACTTCTTTATTTATATAATCCCCAATGGTTTCGAATCTTCCAGGTGGTAACTTTATTTTTATTCCGTCGGTTTGAACCCAAAAATTATTATCTTCCCATGTAAGTGTGACATTTATAAAATTCATTGCCGGACTCCCTATAAAACCTGCCACAAATGCATTATCAGGGCGGTTATATATATTCATCGGTGTGCCTACTTGCTGTATAACACCGTCCTTCTGGACAACAATCCGATCACCCATAGTCATGGCTTCCGTCTGATCATGGGTTACATATATTATTGTTGTCCTGAGCCTATCATGGAGCTTTGCAAGCTCCGCTCTCATTTGGACTCTAAGTTTTGCATCCAAGTTCGAAAGGGGCTCGTCCATAAGAAAAACCTTGGGTTCTCTGACAATTGCCCTCCCCAGGGCTACCCGTTGCCTTTGTCCGCCGGAAAGTTCCTTAGGTTTCCTTTTCAACAGATTGTTTATGCTGAGAATTTTCGCAGCCTCGTTAACCCGTTTGTCAATTTCTGATTTTCGGAACTTCCGGAGTTTCAGCCCAAAAGCCATGTTATTATAGACATCCATATGTGGGTATAAGGCGTAGTTCTGGAAGACCATGGCGATATCCCTATCCTTGGGTGGGATGTTATTGACGAGGGTATCGCCTATATAGATATTGCCTTCTGTGATTTCCTCAAGACCGGCTACCATTCGGAGAGTTGTAGATTTTCCGCAACCGGACGGGCCTACCAAAACAAGGAATTCTTTATCTTTAATTTCAAGTGTGGCGTCCTTTACTGCAGTAACATTACCAAACCTTTTCCATACATTTTCCAGGTACACTCTGGCCATTTAAGAATACCCCCTAATGCCATCTTCGGAAACCGTTTTTACTCGAATTTCCAAGACAGCGTAATCCGTAATAAATCATTCGCCGGGGTTACTGATAATCCTCCCTTTTGCGGAAGAAGCAACCCCTGGGGTTATTTGTAATTATCCTGCAGTAACAAGGCAAGAATAGCCTTCTGTACGTGGAGCCTGTTTTCTGCTTCATCAAACACAACAGAATATGGGCCGTCCATAACTTCATTTGTAATTTCATCGCCTCTATGGGCAGGCAGGCAATGCATAACCATAACATCTTTATTTTCTGCTGCCTTAACAAGATCCCCGTCAACCCGGTACGATCGAAGAATATCCACTTTCTTTTTCGCCTCAGCCTCCTGTCCCATGCTTGTCCATACATCCGTATAGATTATATCAGCACCTTTAACTGCCTCATATGGATCGTGGGTTACACAAATCTTGATTCCTTGAGTTTTACCGTCTTCTTTTGACTTTTCTACTATCCCAGGAAGCGGCTGAAATTCCCGGGGGCATGCTATAGTAATGTGCATACCGACTTTTACCGCCCCATATATTAGGCTATGGGCAACATTATTGCCGTCGCCGATATAAACCATTTTTAGACCTTTGGTTTTTCCCCTCTTCTCATAGATTGTAAAGTAGTCCGCTAAAGCCTGACAAGGGTGTAAAAGATCTGTAAGCCCGTTAATTACCGGGATTGTCCCGTAATTTGCCAGATCCTCTACATCCTGCTGGCGGAATGTACGGATCATTATTCCATGGACATACCTGGATAAAACCCTGGCTGTATCAGAAATTGCCTCTCCTCTGTGAAGTTGGAGATCCTGGGAATTCAAAAACAAAGGGTACCCACCCAACTGCCACATGGCTACTTCAAATGAAACCCTTGTCCGCGTTGAAGGCTTCATAAAAATCATCGCCAATGTTTTCCCCTGAAGCAAGTGGTTAACAGCCCCTGCCTTGACTTGTTTTTTCAATTCGGAGCAGACCTCAAAAATCTTCCATACTTCCTCATGGCTAAGATCGTTAATTGAAAGCAGGCTTTTCCCCTGCATTCCTTTGGCAACACTATCAGAAAAGCAGTTTGTTCCGTTAAACATGCCTGACAACGTCCTTTCAAAAAGTTTCGTTTAAGACTTGCCCTACTATATCCAATGCTTCCTTTATTTCGCTCTCCCCAACTATAAGAGGGGGGAGCAGCCGCACTGTTGTGTTTGTAACAGCATTTACTAAAAGGCCTTTGTTCAGGCACCCGAGGCTAATGAGTTTTGCAGGCGGTTCCGTACATAGGTTTTGTAAATCCTGAACTTCAATCCCTACCATTAATCCAAGCCCACGTATTTCAGCTATATGAGGACATTCTGCTTTGAGCTTTTCCAGACCACCAAAAAGAGCCCTGCTTGCAGTTGCTACGTGTTCAAGAATACCCTCGTTATCCATAGTGTTTAAAACAGCCAATGCTGCAGTGCAAGCCAACGGATTACCGCCGAAGGTAGTTGCATGAGTCCCGGGTGAAAACACCTGTGCAATATCGTCTTTAGCAAGGAGGGCACCGATGGGGAATCCTCCCCCCAGGGACTTTGCCAGAGTTATGGCATCAGGTTCAATTCCGAAGTGCTCAAAAGCGAACATTTTTCCGGTACGCCCCATACCTGTTTGGACTTCATCCATAATAAGAATTGCACCGACTTTATCGCATATTTCCCTTACCCGCCCGAAGTAATCCTTATCCGGCACGTGAACCCCTCCCTCCCCTTGAATTGGTTCCAGAAGAACAGCGGCAGTCTCAGGAGTGACAGCTTGTTCTATGGCAGGAATATCGTTAAACGGAACATACTTAAATCCGGAAAGGAGCGGTCCGAAGTCTTTGTGGTATTCCATCTGTCCTGTAGCGGTAAGAGAACCCAAAGTCCTCCCGTGAAAGGATTTCAAAGCAGTCACAATTACGCTCCTGGTAACACCGTGCTTTACCTTGGCATACTTCCTTGCAAGTTTAATCGCCGCCTCATTGGCTTCAGTCCCGCTGTTGCAAAAGAATGCTTTATCAAAAGGCGAGCCTTCCAGTAATGCCTGTGCGAGACATGCTTGGCTTTGGATATGATAAAGATTGGAACAATGCATTAACTTGCCGGCTTGTTCCTGAATGGCGGCTACGATCTTAGGATGACAGTGTCCAAGACCGCATACAGAAATTCCGCTTAAAAAATCCAGGTATTCTTTACCTTCGGCATCCCAGACCCTGGCACCGGATCCCTTAACCAAGGAGATCCCTGCCCTGCGATATGTATTCATGATATAATTTCTAGTTAAATCCTTAACTTCCGTTGTTTTTAGATATTCCATAGTTTAAGTGTAGGAACCGTCGAAACAGGTGGATCCCTACGTTTCTCCTCCCATCTTTTATAGAATCATTGTTCCGATTCCCTTATCGGTAAAAATCTCAAGCAACAGGGAGTGAGGGCGACTCCCGTTTATTATATGTGTCCTTTCGACTCCCCCCTGCAGAGCAGTAATGCAGGCCTCAACTTTCGGGATCATCCCCCCTGCAATATCCCTGCGTTCCATCATCTTCTTTGTTTCATCGATTGTAAGTTCTTCTATAAGGGACAGAACATCCCCGCGCTTACCCATGATTCCTTCAACATCTGTCAACATAATTAATTTATGGGCTTTAAGTGCACATGCAAGGCTGCCTGCAAGATGATCTGCATTTATATTTAAGGTAATACCCCTTTCATTTGAGGCCACAGGGGATATCACCGGTATAAACCCGGCATCTGCCATTATGTTTATAACTTTCGGATCTATCCTTTCAACAGCCCCCACATAACCTAAATCCACCGGTTGACACTGATCTTCAGGTGTATAGTCCACCCCAGGTTCAACCTTTGTTGCCGTAACCAGACATGCATCCTTCCCGGAGAGCCCTACAGCCTTCCCGCCGTTTTGATTGATCAATGAAACGATCTCTTTATTGATTTTACCTGTAAGTACCATTTCAGCTATTTCAATGGTGTCCGCATCCGTTACCCGGAGTCCGTTAACAAATACAGGTTCCTTCCCCAGACGTTTCATAAAATGAGTAATCTCTTTCCCCCCGCCGTGGACAATAACAGGGTTCATACCTACATACCTCAGGAGGGTGAGATCCTCCGCCACCATTGTTCTAAGGCCAGCATCAACCATCGCGGACCCGCCGTACTTTATTACGATAGTCTTTCCGAAGAATGATCTTATGTATGGTAAAGCCTCTACAAGCACTCTCGCCCTTTCATTTGCTACATCCATGCACACCCCTCCTTAAGTCGTATAATCCGCATTTATTTTTATATAATCGTAAGTTAAGTCACATGTCCAAGCACATGCAGTCCCGATCCCGGAATTAAGATCGATTACTATTTTTATATCCTTCTTAGTCAATACATTCTTGACATCAGCCTCATTAAAACAGACACCCTCACCGGATCGTACTATACATATATCTCCGATATATACATCTATCAGATCAGGACGGAAATCTACGCCTGCCCTTCCTGCAGCAGCTAAAATACGCCCCCAATTAGGATCCGCACCAAAGATTGCAGTCTTAACTAGGTTGGAAGATCCTACTGTTCTGGCAATACGCCCCGCCTCTTCCACGTTTTTTCCGTGTTTGACTTTGATCTCTATAAATTTCGTGGCACCTTCTCCGTCCCTTACTATCATCTTGGCAAGAGATTCCATAACTTCTTGCAAACCAAGGCAAAATTCATTAAAATCAGGGCCTTCTCTGTCTATTATTTCATTACCCGCAAGTCCATTGGCCATTACTAAAACCATATCGTTTGTGCTTGTATCCCCATCCACTGAAATCATATTAAAAGATCTTTTTACAGACGGAACCAAGGCTTTCTTTAGCATGGCAGATGTAATTGATACATCAGTTGTAATAAAAGCAAGCATTGTAGCCATGTCAGGGTGAATCATTCCCGACCCTTTACAAATTCCGCCGATAGATACATCTACCTTTGATATGCACCCTTTTAAGGCTGTCTCCTTAACTGTTTGATCCGTAGTAAGAATAGCCTCCGCTGCATCACGGGAGCCTCCAGGGCTCAAATTTGATATCGCAGCAGTAATACCCTTGGATATATTATCCATAGGGAGAGGCTTTCCGATCACTCCTGTGGAGGCCACTAAAACCTCCTTTACATCGATGCCCAAATAAGAAGAGACATAACTAGCCATAGCATCGGCATCTTTAAGCCCTTTTTCGCCTGTACAAGCATTGGCATTCCCGCTATTTATCACAATTGCCCTTGCAACCCCGGATTTAAGATGCTCCATAGTTACAAGAACAGGTGCAGCCTTAACTAAATTAGATGTAAACATTCCTGCGGCTTGTGCCTGTTTTTCTGAAATAATCAAAGCAAGATCAGGCCGGGATTTTTTTATTCCACAATGCACACCTGATGCCTGAAACCCCCTGGGTAAAGTAACCCCGCCCTGTTTTTCTTGCCAAGTTCCATAGGATTTGGTTTCTCGTCCCGCTTGTTCCGACATTTCTTCACCTCGATCTTTCCAATTCTTCTGTACTCCCCAAAGATTAGGGAAACTAAAGCCAAAGCGGCGCCAGGTTAAGACCTGTATCTTCAGGTTCACCGAACATAAGGTTCATATTTTGAACAGCCTGACCCGCAGCGCCCTTCACAAGGTTATCTATAGCAGACATAACCAGGATTCTCCCAGTTCTTTCGTCTGCTCTGATACTGATATCACAATAGTTTGATCCTGCAACTGCTTTGGTCTGAGGGACCTGATCAGCCGGCCGGATCCGGATAAATTTCTTCCCATGATAGAAATCTTTGTACAGTTGTGTGAGCCCTAGAGTATCCGGCTTTATGTTTAAATCTGAAACTTTCGCCTTGTCCCATCTGAAATCCCCGTACCCTGTGATTAAAATCCCGCGGTTCAGCGGAACCACATGAGGAGTAAAACTCAGACACACCGGCTCATCACGTCCAATCGCCTTCCCTATTATATTAAGCTCCTGTTCAATTTCAGGAACATGTCTATGTCTGAGGAGTCCATATGCCTTCATATTTTCATTACACTCAGGGAAATGATAGCCTTGACTTAATGCCCTGCCTGCACCTGATATTCCGGTTAGGGCATTTACAATAATGCTGTCCACGCCAATTAATCCGAAATGAAGGAGCGGGGCAAACGCGAGGATGACGGCTGTAGGATAACATCCCGGATTTGCTACAAGCCCTGCATTAGTTATTTTCTCAAAGTTCAATTCGGTCAAACCGTATACCGATTTAAGTAATAATTCAGGGGCGCCATGCTCGTACCCATACCATTCTTTATAAAGCAGGGGGTCTTTTAATCTAAGATCCGAACCTATATCAATTATTTTAATTCTCGGGTTTATAGAAATGAGATCCCTGATCCAGGGCCAGGCAGTTCCGGAAGGGGAAGCAAAAAAAACCACATCACATTCAGAGGCTAATTCAACTTTGGACGCCTTTTCAAAACGGGGTAAATCGTATCCGAAATAGCTTGGGTAAACATCTTCCATGAACTGACCTACAAAAGTCCGTGAAACAAGTTTGGTAATTAAAGCTTTTTCATGTCCTAAAAGAAGCCTTATAAGTTCCTCTCCGGCATATCCTGTTGCACCTACTATTCCAACGCGAATCACAACCATATCCCACCTTACAATCGGCCGACTCTTGTTGCAGCCAAATTATATGGTATCATTATACACTTATTGCGTATATTTATGCAAGTATAAATACAAAATTCTTTTCCTCCCTGAATGTCGCTGGACCGCCTTAAAATCCCTCAATGAATAAAAAAACAGGCTGTACCTGCTCTTCAGAGTGCACAGCCTGTCATAATATCCGGTTTATTTAGTTATTATCGGTTCAATTTACACACAATTCAGGTATATACAACTAAAAATCCATACCTACAAGGACTCTGAACCCAATAGGACCGCCTGAATTTCCGGACTTCAGGATTGCTTCCCCTGCCAACCAGAACGGGGCGTATACATCTGCCATCAGACCAGCAACTGCTTCAAAGGATGTGCTCCCTACATGGCCTGAACCAAGACCGATAGCAACACCGGCATCACCGTAAAGCAGGAACTGGGAGCTCAAAGGTTGTTCTGCCCAAACACCCAAAAGCAATTCAGGCTTTGTAAGACTTGAAGTATGTAGTCTTGCCCCGCCGTATGCCCCGACAAGGGTATCACCGAATTCCTTAAGGTTCATTGAGGCATAAATATCAGTCCAGCTTCCGCCTTCAATGCCGAAGTAATCTAAACCTACATCAATCATATCAGTAAGCGCTAACTCACCTTTTAAAGTTAACCCTCTGTGATCCCCCTGAAAATAATAGCCGACACCAATATGATTCGCTGCTGATGCCACGCCGGCAAACACCACTACACAAACGAGTACCGCCCCTACAAGTAATGTTTTCTTCATCTTTATCCCTCCTTTTCCTAGTGACATTCCTGAATAATGTTCGACAGTATAGTGTAATCTCCTTCATAAGCCTTATTAAAACATAATTTTTCCATATGAGCAATATAACAGCCGATTATGTCTGAATTATATGAATAGTGGCACCGCAATATTTGCATTTATTGTCATGGGTCAAAAATTGTGTCACTCCCACAGGTCCGCGTTTTATAACTGTTTTACCACATTGATAACAAACAGTATCGACGCCTTCCCTCCCCGGAGTATTCCCAAGATAGACATATTTTAGCCGGCTCCTCCCGATATTAACAGCTTTATGCAAAGTGTCAATAGGGGTAGGCGGGTCTTCAAATTTATAAGCCGGATAATACCTAGAAAAATGTAAGGGTGTTGTATCGCCAAGATTTACGGCAACCCAATCAACTAATTCCTCGATCTCCTTGGGGGAGTCATTTAGGCCGGGTATTATAAGATTTGTAACTTCAATATGACACCCTGCTTCATGGGCAATACAGGCTGTGCGTAGTACCGGCTCAAGCCCGCCAAGGCAAACTTTTTCATAAAAGGAAGAGGAAAAAGCCTTTATATCGATATTTATTGCATCTATATACGGGCTCAATTCCCTAAAAGGACTCTCATTAATGTATCCATTTGTTACAAGTACATTTTTTAAACCCTTTTCATGAATGAATTTCGCAGTCTCAAATACAAACTCAAACCAAACCATAGGCTCGGAATAAGTGTACGATATCCCAAAAGATTCTCCCTTTTTACTATAGTCAGCAGTTGCTTCAGCTAAGGCTTCCGGAGTGATACTATACGTTTCCGGATCACTCTGTGAAATCCGCCAGTTTTGGCAAAACCCACATGCAAGATTACATCCTTTGGTTCCTACAGACAGGATCTTGGATCCCGGATAAAAATGGTACAAAGGTTTCTTTTCAATAGGATCAACAGCAAGTGATGTTATCTCGCCGTAATTCAGGGAGATAAGTTCACCCGCTACATTTTTCCTTCCACGGCATATCCCGGATTCACCGGGTTTAATCTTACAATTATGAGGGCAAAGGAGGCACAGGATCGTCTTGCACGGCCTAACCTCCCAGTAAGATGCCTTTTTCATTACGTATACCTCTTAACTCTAAATCTTTTAATTTCAACGTCCTCATCCCGACTTATACCTGCCTTGCGTTTTGCTATTGCCAATTGTTCAGGCCCGGTGTCCACCCCGTCAAGATCGGGGAGGAGAAGACCTTGCTTGGATCCTTTACTTACTATAATACCGTAAACTTTCGGATTTAGATCATCAATACTATGTACACAGACTGGAGGCGTTAAAATATCCACTGAATAGGAGATATCATCCAATTCACTTTTACTTATCGGATGAAATCTGGGATCCCCAGTTGCAGCGGCAATCGCATTTCTGATTATCTCCTCTGCAATGCTTCCCGTAGTCGGTTTTACTGTCCCTATGCAACCCCTTAAATTCCCTTTTATCTTTAAAGTACAAAACACTCCTGCCCTCCTTTGAAATTCCCGGGGAATATCTGGAGGTGGGTTTATTCTCCTTCCGTGTTTTATATAAGATTCAACTGCAGATTTAGCTAGTTCTACCGGGAAACTTCTACAAATTCCATGTTGAAGAGGGTTATTAGCTTCTTTAAGTTCTGTTTTCAAACCAAAAATTGCACATCCGTAACCAACCCCGAACGGGCCTTCGTATGACAATACCTCTGAACATACATCCTTGCCGGAAAGCGTGCCCAGGGCGGTAACTACCGGCCGATAACCGCATTCGCCTGCTTCATCCAATAACTGATCGTCTATGGCTAAAATCCCCTCCGTATCCATATCCCTGAGAAGCTGCATAAGTCTCTCATCAAATTCACGTCCCAGACGGCTGTACCCTGCAGGCGCGTGAGGGGTCAGGCGATGTGATAAATCCCCGCTGGCAACAAAAACAGCCTTTCTCTTAAGCTTTTCGGCAGCACTGTCAACAGCTTTCCCAAAATTATAAAGCTGGGCACGATCAAGGGGTGCAGTACCCATCACTACTATGGGAATATCCTGCCCCGCCTTATTGCTAAGAAAATGCATAGGTACAAGAACCCCGTGATCAAGCCCATCGAATCTACTGTATTTATCATCGTTTCTAAGCCTGTACTCGTACATTTTTATCCCCACTTCGGCGGCCTCATCCTTAATAGCAGAAACAAGCAGGGAATCATTCCTAAAAATATATTTCGCGCCGGGCGCACCAAACCTGGAAAAATCCCCGCGGAGGACGTCACCAGTTAATATTGAAATGCCGTCATGGAATAAAGGTGCATGCGGGCTTACTATAATAATGACATCAGGTTCAGTCCTGCTCACGCGGTGGGACAGCTCTTCCATTGCCTTTTGTGTCCCTTTAACCGAACTAATATCCTTCCTTCCCACCTGTGGAATAAGAAGAGGTGGATGAGGGGCAAGAATGCACAAGGCTACACCTGTCTGTTTCATGAAAAATGCACCCCAATTTCCCTTTTTAACAACGTTAATCTACCATAGGACAAACCCTGGGTAGTTAAGATATTCTGTAAGCCGATGGGATCTTCCTCCTATCATGTTTTAAGGTATATTGTTCCTAATTGTCTGAGTTCTAGTCTTCCGTGTGGAGATCAGGGACAGAGGAAAAATAATTAACAGTTCCGTAGAAAATGGCTTCGGCCACCCGCCTTCTATAATCCTTCTGGGCAAGCAAGGCTTCTTCACGCGGATTTGAAAGAAATCCTACCTCTACGATAACTGCCGGGACGGAAGATTTACGTAATACAAAGTAATCATCGCCCGGCTTTACTTTTCGGACATTAGGTCCGAGGCGGCCGGCAAGTTCCCTTTGTATAAAAACAGCAAGGCTTTTCGCTTCCTCTGATTTACTGAAATAAAAAGTCTGCGCACCAGACCAGATCGGTTCAGGAAAGCTATTTGCATGAACGCTTATGTAAATATCTGCATTATAAGACCGGATAAGCTCAATACGGTCTTCTAAATCGAGCCATCCATCTGTATCCCGGGTAAGAACTGTATAAACAGCTGCCCGGCTAAACAGATCTGCTAAACGAAGGCTAATATCAAGGACTACATCCTTTTCTAAAAGCCCTGAGCAGCCTTGCGCACCCGGATCGTCCCCGCCATGACCCGGATCAATAATGATTGTCTTCCCGCATATTACATTTGTGATAGGAGCATTAATCTTTACGGTTATATACACAGGAATAATAAAAAGCAGGGTAATTACTACCGCAGCTACAAGACTAATAAGACATACCCTTTTTACCGAGACGATAATTACCGGTAATGTCAACGGATATTCACCCTTCGCAGCATATCATTGTAGGGGTAGAAGTTTCCGTAATCGGAAACCGACAATCCCTACAACATAACTATTCATACACTGCATAGTGAAGACCGTTAACAAAAAGATGGCAGCAGCTAATAAAGGCGTGTACCCTTTATTACACGGTAACCTCCGCCTTTTTCAATTTCTTCGGCTATATCAAAAACCGTTACCATATGCTTGAGAATACTCCTTGAACCTTGCTTCGTACGGGCTACTACAAGAAGGTGCCCCCCGGGAGTAAGGAATTCCCGTGCTTCCTGTATAAGCGAAAAAACCACTGATTTTCCTGATCTTATCGGGGGGTTACTTAGGATGAGATCAAATACGCTGCCTTGAACAGGCTCAAACCCGTTACCTAATATAACTTTTGCATTTGTTATTTGATTCAGCCGAATATTTTCTTTCGCGAGTTCCCATGCTCTACTGTTAATATCTATCATGGAGACTTGGGATTCAGGGGAAAGTTTTGCGGCTACAATGCCGATTGGGCCGTATCCACACCCAAGATCCAAGATCATCCGGGCATCACCGAGATCCATTGTCTTTATGAGAAGCCTTGTACCACGATCAAGCTTACCCCTGGAAAACACACCTTTATCTGTAAGAAACCTGAAAGAAAAACCCCGGATATCAACGGTAATTTCCCTTATGGATCGATCTGAAGTCGGTTGTTCGGTAAAATAGTGCTCCGCCAATAGCGGTAATCCCCCTTGATTTCCTGTTTCTGTAACCCGGCAATCAATGGCATTCTTGCCTTAAATGCATTACTATATATGCGCTTGTTAATTGAGTCAATAAAATCCCTATCAAAACCTAGATCAAGTAATTCTTGTATGTTCAGACCTTTATCTGTCATAAGATAAAGGAGTTTATCTAGATCTTCATAGGCAAAACCTAAATCCTGTTCATCAGTTTGCCCCGGCCAAAAATCTGCGCTTGGGGATTTAACGATAATATTTTCAGGCACACCAAGATACCTTGCATATGCGCGGATTTGTGTTTTATATAGATCCCCCAAAGGATCGAAGGCAAATGCAAGATCTCCGTGCAGTGTTCCGTAACCCAGAAGAAGTTCGGTTTTATTACTCGTCCCTATGACAAGGCCACCGATTGCTTTGGATAAATCATAAAGCAATACCATCCTTTGCCTCGCCATAATATTTCCCATTCGTATCCTATCAGGGTTCCCCACTGCTGAAGAAAGTAACGTATCCCGGCAGCTGTTAACTATAGGGGCAATATCCATTATAATACATTGGAGGTTAAGGATATCCCTGATGTTTTTTGCATCTTTAATACTCTCGGAACCTACGGTATTGTACGGAAGGACGGCGGCAAGGACATTGCCTGAACCTAAAGCCTCCTTCAGAATAAATGCCACAACTACAGAATCAAGACCTCCGGAAAGCCCGAACACGGCTTTCTCAAGACCTGTTTTTGATATTTGAACCCTGATAAATTCAACCAGAACCTTATGAATTATCTCTGGATCGATTTCAAGATCAGGAACAGAAATATCCGTATAACGCATATGCATATCTCACCACATCTTAGTATAACCGTGATATTTCCTTAATAGATTGGAGCCTGATCAAGCGCATTTCCGTATCCACCGCAAACATAAGCCCGAAAGCACTGTCAGTCACGGTAAAAGCATACTTCCCTTTAATTTTCTGCCCGGGATTAATCTCCCTCATCCAAAGGGACTGATCACGTGTTACATAATAAACACTTGTACTACTCGGTAAAAATATATGTCCCTGCCTATCCACTAAGCGTAAGTCTTTGCATAGAATCACAAAACGCGAATTATTTTCTATATCAACATCCACAATCAATAAATCCGGATTCCAGAATTCCGCGCTCTTTACGTTAATTTTAACAGCCAGGGGTAGGGTTGCCAAATCCCAACGGATTTTCATCTGATCCAGAAAATCTGTGGCACCCGGTATAATATGGGGGTACCGGAAAATAATGATGAGAAATATTACACACGCCATAACCAGACCAATAATTAGTTGAGTTATGATTTTCCTTTGCCTTTTTATTCGGCGTGGCATATACGCTCTCAAAAAGACCCCCCCTGACTACTAAGGAGTCTGTCTAAAAATGTTTTCTGCACATTTCCTGTATTTCCTCCTAAATCATTTATGGATAGAACAAGGGCAGATGGATTAGATTTATTTTCTATATAATTATACATAACAAAAAACCGGCCACATACTCCGTAAAACCAGGAGAAGCGCCCGGCATTTTGGTACATCTGAAACCCACCGCTTATACTTATATGATTAAATACAATAATATATCGGACAGGCTTATCTCTTGGAATACTGGGGGGCTTTACGTGCTTTTTTAAGCCCGTATTTATAACGTTCTTTCATACGAGGATCACGCGTTAAAAGCCCGGCCCTTTTTAAAGGTGAACGTAATTCCGGATCATATTCCTGCAAGGCTCTGGCAATACCATGTCTTAGAGCACCTGCCTGACCTGTCATGCCACCGCCTCTGACGTCTGCAATAATATCAAAATTCCCGCTTGATTCCGTTACAACAAGAGGCTGACGTACAATAATATCAAGAATCTTACGCCCGAAGTATTCAGCCACTGTTTTCCCGTTAACGATAATTTCACCGCGTCCCGGCTTTAACCGAACCCTTGCAATAGAGTGTTTACGCCTACCGGTGGCTTGAACCGGTATTCGGCGCGTCTCTGCTAAGTCCATATCTTACCCTCCTTCACGTGAAATAAAGCCGCCCGATCCGCTTAACCCTCAATTTCAAGGGGCTTAGGACTTTGGGCAGCGTGAGGATGGTCCGGGCCACTGTAAACCTTAAGCTTCCTTCTGATTTTACGCCCGAGCCTGTTATGAGGCAGCATTCCTGTAACCGCATTTTCAATTACGGCTTCAGGCCTTTTCCGAAGCATATCCCCAAGAGAGACAGCCCTTAAGCCACCTGGGTATCCACTGTGTCTATAGTACATCTTTTGCCTTAACTTATCACCGGTGACTCTTATTTTTTCAGCATTAACCACTATTACATAGTCACCCATATCTAAGTGCGGGCTAAAAGAAGGTTTATGTTTGCCCCTAAGCACACTTGCAATCTGACTTGCCAACCTGCCGAGGGTCTTCCCCTCTGCATCGACAATATACCAGTCACCCTCTATGCCTTTGGGTCTAAGTCCGGCACCGGCCATTGTAGTATCCCCCTCATAAAATCTTCACACATACAAAATAGAAACTAATTTAGGAAAATCCTATTATGCGCATATCAATAAAGTAAAGGCGGGCATTGAGCCCCACGAGCTATTTTAATACAGCACAATCCGGGTGTCAAGATATTCAAACCCAGTTAAATCTAAACTCCCTTATCAAGCATGGCAGAATCGGCCCTGATTCTCATCATCGTACAAGACCCTGATAAGGCAAAGTCCTGCTGCAGGTGCTGTAGGTCCAGAGAGCCTCCTATCCTCAGCATCCCTTATATCCTTCAAAGAATCGGCAGTAATCTTCCCTAATCCGACTTGCAGGAGAGTCCCTACTACTATCCTTATCATGTTATATAAAAACCCGTCAGCTTCTATCAGAATTCTTAAAATAGGATCATGGGATCCAATTATATCTAATCTCCTTACATTGCGCACAAAAGTCTTTGAATTCCCGCCTGAAGATGCAAACGAACGGAAATTATGTCTACCCACTAAGAATTCAGATGCTGCAATCATTGCTTCCAAATCCAATGGAATATTAAAGTGATAGGTAAAATTCCGCGTGAATACGCTTGGAACAGGTCTTGTATCAATTGAATATTCATAGGTTTTCCAACGGGCATCATACCTTGAATGAAACCCGGGGTGAACTTCCTCAGAACAAAGAACACGTATATCACGAGGCAAGACACTGTTTAAGGCCGGTACAAATTTATCCGCAGGCATCTTTGCATCCGTTCTGAAATTTATCACCTGCCCCAAAGCATGAACACCAGCATCAGTACGCCCGGAACCGATTATATGGGAATGGGTTTTCGTAATAATTCTGACGGCATCTTCTAATTCAGCCTGAATAGTGGGGAGATCCTTTTGACGTTGAAAACCACAATACTCTGTTCCGTCATATTGGATAATCAATTTAATATTTCGTCTGCCGCACATATGATCAACCAATCTTATCAGCTCGCCTGCTTGCCAATATGATTTTCATAAGTACACCGCAACAATCACAATCCCCACACTTACTGTCACACCTGTTAGGATATCCCCTGTAGTAAGTCGCATTTGCTTCATTCTGGTGCGACCTTCGCCACCCCGATAACACCTGGCTTCCATAGCCATGGCAAGATCATCGGCACGTCGAAAAGCGTTAATAAATAACGGTACTAATAACGGGATTAGGCTTTTTGCTCTTTCGAGAATATTACCACTTTCAAAATCCGCACCCCGGGCCATTTGGGCCTTCATAATCTTATCCGTTTCCTCAAGTAATGTCGGGATAAATCTTAAGGCTATTGTCATCATCATAGCAAGTTCATGGGAAGGAACACCTACACGTTTCATAGGCGAAAGAAGGTTTTCCAACCCGTCAGTTAACTCCATCGGCGAAGTCGTTAATGTAAGGATTGACGTACCGAGGACAAGGAGCACGAGACGAAACGCCATAGTAAAGCCTTTAAACGCCCCTTCGTATGTAGCAACCAACGGACCTATGGAAAAAAGACTGCGCCCCTCATTTATAAAAAGGTGGAGCCCAAACGTTAGAATTATAATAAACAGTAAGGGTTTAATACTACGCAACATAAATTTTGCCGGGAGACGTGCAACAAAAATAGCACACAGTATAAACAAAAATACAAGACTGTATCCGACAAGTGTGGTTATCACAAACAGCATGATAATTATAACAAGGGTCATAATTATCTTTACCCTCGGATCAAGTTTATGCACAAATGAAGTCCCCGGCATGAATTGACCGAGTGTGATATTACGAAACACAGCCTTCACTCCTAAGGGCTTTAAGAATTTCCTGCTTTGCCTCCCCCACAGTTAGGATATTAGTTCTGACTTTCATATTTCTTCCGGCAAGTTCCTTCATAAGCCTGGTTATTTGGGGTGCCTCAAGACCGGCCTTATTCAGAATATCTTCCATTCCGAAAACAACCCTGACAGGCCCGTCTGCAATCAGTTTTGCCCGATGAAGCACAATTACTCTTTGAGCAAGCTTGGCCACATCTTCCATGCTGTGAGAAACAATAACAACTGTAAAACCGAATTCCCGGTGCAACTCCCGAATTTCAGTCAGGACTTCATCACGACCCCGGGGATCTAAGCCTGATGCAGGCTCATCCATAACAATTACAGAAGGCTCCATAGCTATTACCCCTGCCATTGCCACCCGCCTTTTCTCCCCGCCGGAGAGTTCAAAAGGAGATCTGTCACATATAGTTTTGTAATCCAATCCCACCATCTTTAGAGCTTGTTCTACCCGGCGTTTAATTTCATCCTCACCCAGACCCATATTATTAGGCCCGAATGCCACATCCTTAAAAACCGTTTCCTCGAAAAGTTGGTGTTCAGGGTATTGAAATACAAGGCCGACTTTTTGGCGTATTGCTTTAAGCTGTACACCTTTCTTCCAAATATCCACTCCGTCAACAAACACTTGACCGCGGGTAGGTTTAAGCAATCCGTTAAAGTGTTGAATCAAAGTAGATTTCCCCGAGCCGGTTTCCCCTACTATAGCCACAAATTCCCCGCTTTTAATTTCAAAGCTTACATCATCAACTGCGCACCGTTGAAACGGAGTACCGGGGTTATATATATAGTATAGATTTTTCACCCGGATAGACACGGTTACACTATTCACTCCCCATACGTAGCTGTAATAACACTTGGATATAACCCATGTAATGAATTGATAAATTCCTTAATTGTTAATGCGTCCCGGGCAACGGGCACACCGGATTCGGCTAATTCATGAGCTAATTGTGTGACTTGAGGCACGTCAAGATCCAGCTGCCTTAGGAGTTCCACTTGATTGAAGATTTTTCCGGGGACATCATCCATGACTATTTTCCCTGAATCCATCACTATTACCCTTTCTCCAAGAATTGCCTCACTCATAAAGTGGGTAATCAGTACTACTGTGATACCGTCTTCTTCATTGAGTCTTTTCACCGTCTCAAGGACCTCACGCCTGCCTGAAGGATCAAGCATGGCGGTAGGTTCATCGAGAACAATACATTGGGGTTTCATGGCAAGGACGCCAGCTATTGCTACACGCTGTTTTTGACCGCCTGATAACAAGTGGGGGGCATGCCGTACATGTTCGGACATACCTACCCATTTTAAAGCCAAATCAACTCTTCTTCGGATTTCAGCAGCGGGGATCCCCAAATTTTCAGGACCGAATGCCACATCTTCTTCAACCGTTGTAGAAACTATTTGGTTATCCGGATTTTGGAATACCATACCCACAGTTTGTCGTATCCGCCAAAGGTTATCCGGATCCTTAGTATTCATACCGTTTATGTGCACATTACCTGAGGTAGGAAGAAAAAGGGCATTGAAATGTTTCGCCAACGTTGACTTACCCGATCCGTTACGCCCGATAATAGCAACAAACTCTCCGCGTACAATCGAAAGGCTAACCCCGTTAAGAGCCTGCATTTCTCCTTCTCCGCTTTGATTATAGGAATATACGAGATTCTCTGTTTCAATAATCACATCGCTTCCGGGATCCAAACCAAAACCCCCTATAACCTGCAAAAAGTGCGCATCAGCGCACTCATTCCGCATCCCCCAAAGAGGCTATGGCGGAGTAAATAATCGGGCTTGATCTATACCAGCTCTATTATTACTTCTGGTGCACCGTCACCGCGACGTTCGCCAAGCCTAATAATTCGCACATAACCACCTTGACGCTCCTTATATTTGGGAGCTATATCTTCAAACAATTTTTTTGCAACCAAAGAATCAACAACATAGGCCTCTACTAGCCTGCGTGCATGCAAATTCCCTCGCTTCGCTAAATTTATAAGGCGCTCCGCTTCAGGCCTAACTTGTCTTGCCTTACCTAAGGTCGTGCGAATCCGCCCATGTTCAAAAAGCGAAGTTACAGAATTTCGGAACATAGCCCTTCTATGCGCACCGGTTCTTCCCAGTTTTCCGCGGTTCACTTCCTAACCCCCTAAAAATCTCTTAACCCTCTTACTCTTGATCATCTGATGCGCGGAGAGCAAGCCCCAGCTCATCAAGTTTAGATTTAACTTCTCCTAGTGATTTTTTCCCAAGGTTTCTTACCTTCATCATATCTTCTTCAGTCTTTTTGATAAGTTCCTCTACAGTATTGATACCTGCGCGTTTCAAACAATTGTAGGATCTTACGGATAAGTCTAATTCTTCTACAGGCATATCCAGGACCTTATCTTTTGTATCCTCAGCTTTGTCCACCATTATTTCCACATCTTCGACAGCTTCCGTAAGGCCGCTGAATAACTGAAGATGGCTGGTAAGTATCTTCGCTGACAGGCTTACTGCTTCCTTTGGGGATATACTCCCATCGGTCCAGGTTTCAAGAATCAACCTGTCATAATCTGTTACCTGCCCGACACGGGTATCCTCCACAACATAGTTTACTCTCTTTACCGGGGTAAAAATTGAACCTACAGGTATTACCCCTATAACAGGTTCAAGCCTACGCCTTTCAGCAGGCAAATAGCCTCTGCCCTGCTCCACTTCGATTTCCATATAAAGCCTCCCGTCTTTATCAAGGGTAGCGATATGGAGATCGGGATTTAAAATTTCTACATCAGCATCAGCAATAATATCACCTGCCGTTACCAAACCCTGACCTTCTTCTTCAATTCGAAGAATCTTAGGCCCTTCTGAATGTAACTTAATCAGGAGCTCCTTAAGGTTTAGGATTATCTCAATGGTATCCTCGACAACCCCGGGAATCACTGAAAATTCGTGGAGGACCCCCTCTATCTTAACAGAGGAAACAGCAGCCCCGGGCAGAGATGACAAAAGCACCCTGCGAAGAGAATTCCCCAGGGTCACTCCGTACCCCCGCTCCAGGGGTTCTACTACAAACTTCCCGTAAGTATCTGTGAGCCCTTCACATTCAACTTTGGGTTTTTCAATTTCAATCATATAGGTTACCTCCTGGTTCCTGCAGTTGGCGTCTGATGCACTCATTACAAGATCAAGTCCAGACAGATTACCTTGAGTAAAGTTCAACCACCATGTGCTCCTCAACAGGAGTATCAATCTGATCTCTCAACGGTAGGCTCATAACCGTAACTGTAAGGCCGTCTGCATGGAGAGACAGCCATTCAGGAACAGTACGGTCCCCGGCCGTTTCCAAGGCCTTTCTGAATGGGATGAGCTCACGGCTTTTTTGACGGACTCCAACAACATCCCCGGCTTTTACCAAATAGGATGGGATATCTACTTTCTGCCCGTTAACCTCAATATGTCCGTGCATCACCATCTGACGTGCTTCCGGCCTGGAAGACGCAAAGCCAATTCTATAAACGATATTATCCAATCTGGATTCCAGTATCTGAAGAAGTGCTTCCCCGGTAATCATACCACGGACTCTGGAAGCCATATTAAAGTACCTTTCAAATTGTCTTTCCAACACTCCGTAAGTCCGGCGTAACTTCTGTTTTTCACGAAGCTGTAATGCATACTCCGATGTTTTCTTCCGCCCGGTTCCATGTTCGCCCGGGGGGTACGATCTTCTGTCCACTGCACATTTTTCAGTATAACATCTGTCACCTTTAAGATATAATTTAAGCCCCTCACGACGACATTGTCTGCAAACCGGGCCTGTATATCTTGCCATTAACCTCCACCTCCAATTGGGGTCATCCCCGGATTATACCCGCCTTCGTTTAGGCGGCCTACACCCGTTATGAGGGATAGGAGTAACATCACGAATTACATTCACTTCAAGCCCTGCAGCTTGAAGTGCCCTAATCGCTGCCTCTCTTCCCGATCCCGGACCTTTTACCAAAACCTCTATTTGACGCATTCCGTGTTCCATTGCAGTCCTGGCAGCAGTCTCTGCCGCCATCTGAGCAGCAAACGGAGTCCCTTTTCTTGATCCCTTAAAGCCTGAAGTACCTGAACTGGCCCAAGACACAACTGCGCCCCTGGGATCGGTTATGGTAATAATCGTATTATTAAACGTTGAACGAATGTGGGCAACGCCGCTTTCTATATTTTTTCTTTCGCGTTTTCTAAGCCTTGTTGATCGCCTTTTAGCCACACCGGCGCTCTCCTTTCCAACCCATTGATTCTGATTTTCCCGTAACCATTAGGTTATTACGCTAGAATTACCTGGCCCTACGGGAGCCAACCGTCTTTTTCGGGCCTTTTCTTGTCCTTGCATTAGTTCTCGTACGCTGACCTCTGACAGGCAAGCCTCTACGGTGAC
Organism: Bacillota bacterium; assembly: GCA_012689375.1. Classification (GTDB taxonomy): domain Bacteria; phylum Bacillota; class SHA-98; order UBA4971; family UBA4971; genus UBA4971. The sequence goes on from JAAZLO010000038.1 coordinate 78,650, forward strand.
GAAGTCCCCTGTAAGACCCGATATCTATCAATCTTTTTACATGGGAAGCATTTTCCGCACGGAGCTCCCCTTCAACTTTGAGTTCCTTGTTAATAGTCTCCCTGAGACGTGCTATCTCATCTTCTGTGAGATCCCCGACTTTAGTATGGGGATCCACCCCTGTAATTTCTACAATCATCCTTGCGGTAGACTGGCCTATACCGTAAATATAGGTAAGGGCTACTTCAATTCTTTTGTCTCTTGGGAGATCAACCCCTGCAATTCTTGCCATTTATTCGTTCACCCCCAGCCTAACCCTGGCGCTGCTTGTGTTTGGGATTCTCGCAAATCACCATAACAACGCCTTTACGCTTAATTATTTTACATTTATCGCATATCTTTTTTACAGATGCCCTGACCTTCATAAAAAAACCTCCTGATATTACAAAACCAAAGCAACAGAAACCAATATTCGGCCTACTTAAACCTATATGTTATCCTACCTCTTGAGAGGTCATACGGTGATAGCTCTACCGTCACCTTGTCCCCAGGCAGAATTCTAATAAAATGCATACGCATTTTCCCGGACACGTGCGCGAGAACCCGGTGCCCATTTTCCAACTCCACCCTAAACATTGCATTGGGCAACGCTTCAATAACGGTTCCCTCTACTTCTATCGCGTCCTTTTTAGCCATGAGAACAATCCGTCCTTTCAAGCTCAGCCTTGTTTCTAATTTCCAAAGCTTCACATACCTCCTCATTAGTTATATCTACTCCCAGGAGGAGCTTTTCACTAAGAAAGTTATCAACAGTCCTTGTCATCATAAGGTGTCTTAAGTTTTTCCTTTTAGGTTTTGACACCTGCCTGTAAACTCCGTCAGCCACTGCAACGGTATTATCGTCAAGGATTTCAATTATTATATAAGATCTTCCCCTGTCCCTACCTGCCACTGAAATTACCACTTGTCCTAATTTTGGTTCCATCCCCAGGCTCCTCCTGCCTAAAGAGCAGTAAGTATCACCGGACCTTCACGGGTCACGGCAATTGTATGCTCGTAATGGGCCGAAAACGAACCATCGGAAGTCACTATTGTCCAATTGTCCTTTAGTGTTTTTATACCGGGTTCACCGGCGTTTACCATAGGCTCTATAGCTAATGTCATTCCTTCAGCCAGTACAGGCCCGGGTTCACCACGTATTACAAAGTTCGGGATCATAGGTTCCTCATGAAGATTACGTCCTACCCCATGACCTGAAAGGGCTTTGACAATGGAAAACCCCCTTGATTCTACATAACTCTGTATCGCCCTGGATATATCAGCTATTCGCTTACCTATTCGGGCCTGTTCAATACCTTTATACAATGATTCTTCAGTCGTTCTGATAAGATCCATGGCTTCCTTTGAAATCCTGCCTACAGGGAAAGTCCTTGCACTATCACAGTGAAACCCCTCAACTTGCGCGCCTAAATCAATACCGACTATATCCCCTTCCGCCAGCCTTTTATTTCCTGGAATACCATGGACAACCTCATTGTTTACAGACACACATGCACTGGCCGGAAAACCATACAAACCTTTAAATGATGGGTTGGCTCCCTGGCTTATAATAAATTCCTCTGCAAATGAATCGATATCCGCTGTTGTAATCCCGGGTTTCACAAGCCCATGCAATTCCTCAAATAATTCTGCCAGAATCCTGCCTGACTTCTTCATAATATCAATTTCTTCAGGGCTTTTGCAAATAACAAGGGACGTTGTTTTTTTCAACACAGTTACCTTCCTTAAATTATCGAAATAATCGCATCAAGTGTTTTATCCGCTTCCACGCCACCGTCAACCGTTTTCAAAATACCAAGATCTCTGTAATAATCGATTACTGGTTTTGTTAATTTTTCATACACTTTAAGCCTTTTGCGTACCGTATCTTCCCTGTCGTCTATGCGCTGGTAAATATTACCGCCACATTGAGGACATATACAATCCTGAGGTGGGGGATTAGTCAACATGTGATAAATAGCCCCACATTTTTGGCAAATCCGCCTCCCTGAAATACGTTTTACGAGAATATCAAACTCAGCATTAATATAAAGAACATCATCCAGACATACACGCAAATCCTCAAGAATTTCTTCCAAAGCCTTTGCTTGAATTAAGTTCCGGGGAAATCCATCAAGAATAAATCCTTTGGCACAATCAGAATCCATTAATCTATTGCGGATAATCCCAACGGTAATATCATCAGGGACAAGCCTCCCGGAATAAACGTGTTCCTTTACAGAAAGGTCGGAAAATATATTTTTCGCTAAACCTTCCCGAAATATATCCCCTGTGGATATATGCGGCACACTGAAACGCCTGCTAAGTCTTACTGCTTGAGTACCTTTTCCAACGCCCGGGGGACCCATAAGAACAAGGCGCATTTTTTTTCCCCCTATTTCATAAACCCTTCGTACTGCCTCATCAGCAGCTGGGCTTCTATTTGTTTCATGGTATCCAAAGCCACGCCAACCATAATAAGAAGCGCAGTTCCGCCGAAACTTACTCCACTCAATTTGGTGATGTTAGTCATGATATTAGGTAGTACCGCTATTATGGCAAGAAACAAACCACCGACAAGAGTAAGCCTTGACAATATCCTCTCTAAATATTCCACAGTAGGTCTCCCAGGACGAATACCGGGAATAAACCCGCCGTACTTTTTAAGATTATTTGATACCTCAACAACATCAAAGGTCATAGCAGTATAAAAGTATGTGAACCCTATAATCAACGCTGAATAAATGACCATGTACGAAATACTGTCTCCCCTTAACCATTCAGCCATAAAAGCAAATCTGGGTACAAATTGGGCTACAGTCGCAGGAAATGCCAAAAGTGATGACGCAAAAATAACCGGGATTACACCTGCCTGGTTTACACCAAGGGGAATATGAGTACTTTGACCCCCGTATATTTTTCGTCCGACAACACGTTTTGCGTATTGCACGGGAATTCTTCGGTTTGCCAGGGTAATCATAATTACTACTACTATTGATATTAAGCTAACGACTACATACAGTGAAGCACTGGCTATTCCGACTCCACCCTGACCTACACTAGTAATTAAACTACGAATTGTCCCGGGCATCCTTGCTATAATACCCGTGAAAATAATGAGAGAAATTCCGTTCCCTATTCCGCTTTCAGAAATCTTTTCTCCCAGCCACATTAAAAATGCAGTGCCTGCAGTTAATGTAATTATTATAAGAAGCACCGAAATGGGACTGGGATCCATCAACGCCCCACGAATCCCAAAGGTGATTGCCGTACCCTGAATAACTGCCAAGCCTATGGCTGCATATCTAGTCCATTCCGCGAGTTTCCGCCTACCCTCCACTCCAGATTTGGCCATCTCCTCGAGGCTGGGTATTACAGCTTGTAATAATTGCATAACAATGGACGAGGTAATATACGGACCTACACCCATAGCGAAAACCGTAAACCTCAGGAGTGCACCACCTGAAAACAAATCTAAAAATTGGAACAACCCGGTTTCTCCAAAAACCTTCACAAGCTGCGCGACATCTACCCCGGGCACAGGAATAAAGGACGCAATACGGTATACTGCAAGTAACCCTACTGTGTAAAGAATCTTTTTTCTGAGTTCCGGGATCCTGAAGGCGCTGGCAAGTGCTCCTAGCAACCTATATCACCTCGACTTTGCCGCCTGCCTGTTCAATTTTTTCTATCGCAGATCGGCTAAATGCATGGGCCCTGACGGTAAGCGGTTTAGTTATATCCCCATCACCTAAGATCTTCACGCGATCCCGCGCCCGCCTAATTATACCTGATGATTGAAGAACTTCAGGGGAAACAACTGTATTTTCATCAAACATATCCAGATCCTTTATATTAACAGAGGCAAATCTTACCTTAAAGGGATTAGTAAATCCTCGCTTAGGCACACGCCTGACTAAAGGCATCTGGCCCCCTTCAAACGCGGGACCCTTAGTTCCGCCGGATCTCGCCTTTTGTCCTTTGTGCCCCCGACCTGAGGTTTTACCTCTTCCACTTCCGATTCCCCGGCCGACCCTTTTCGAAGTACGTTTCGCGCCTTCCGGCGGAGACAATCGCTGAAGTTTCAATTGGAACCACCTCCTATTCCGTGATTTCTTCCACATCCACTAAGTGGGAGACCTTCCCTATCATTCCCCTTACACAAGGATTATCAGGAAGACAATGGGACTGATTAAGCTTCCTAAGCCCCAGTGCCTTAACAGTCGCTTTTTGATCCCCCGGTTTTCCTATAACACTGCGTTTTAAGGTAACTCTAAGCATCCCTTTTATCTCCTGACTATCTTTGGCATTAGTATTTTCCATCATCTGCCATACCCCCTAGCCAAGTATATCCTCCACAGGCTTACCTCTGAGCTTTGCTACTTCCTCCGCGCGTCTCAAAGATCTCAACCCCTGTTCTGTGGCTTGGACAACGTTAAATGGATTGGCAGATCCTAACGATTTAGTAAGAATGTCACGAATACCCGCAAGTTCCACGACTGCTCTCACTGGGCCACCTGCAATAACTCCTGTACCGGGTGAGGCAGGCTTTAACAACACCCTGCCTGCTCCGGCCCTTCCCAGGATTTCGTGGGGGATAGTGGTCTCAACAATAGGAACATCAAACATGTTCCTTTTTGCTTCGTCAACACCTTTACGGATTGCTTCGGCAACTTCCGCTGCCTTGCCTACACCTGTCCCCACGCGCCCATTGCCGTCCCCGACCACAACAAGGGCTCGGAAACTCCGGGTGCGTCCCCCTTTAGTAGTCTTGGCCACAGGATCAATATTTACAACTTTCTCCTTGAGCTCCGGACCTTCAAATTCCATCATAATATTATTCACCCACTTCCCCGCACCTTAAAACTCCAATCCGCTTTCGCGGGCCCCTTCCGCTATAGCGGCAACTCTACCATGATAAAGGTTACCCCCGCGATCAAATACCACCCGTTTAATACCTTTTTCCTGCGCCCGCTTGGCAATAAGATTCCCCACTAAACGGGCAACTTTAATATTACCGCCGCCCTTCACTTTGGATTTAATATCCGGATCAAGGCTGGATGCAAATGCCAAAGTAGTCCCGCTTTGATCATCAATAATCTGAGCATAAATATGCCTTAGCGATCGGGCTACAGCAAGACGGGGACTGTCTTGAGTACCTGATATGTTTTTTCTCAGGCGGCGATGCCGTTTCGCTCTTGCAACTTTCCTGTCTTTACGCTTAAACATGACTTACCCTACCTTCCGTACGTTCAGCTATATACCGCCTGCAGCTTTACCAGCTTTACCGGCTTTCATTCGGATCCGTTCGCCTTCATACCTTATGCCTTTACCTTTATACGGCTCAGGGGGGCGAACAGCCCTAATGTTTGCCGAGACTTTACCAACGAGTTCCTTATCTATACCCTTCACTACAATTCTGGTAGGGGAAGGGACCTCTATTTCAATACCATCCGGCGGTACTATTTCTGCCGGATGTGATAACCCCATTTGCAGACCTAGTTTATTTCCTTGCAAAGCAGCTCTATAACCGGTTCCTGAGATTAATAGGGTTTTTTGATAACCTTCGGTTACACCCTTTACCATATTCGCAATAAGGGTCCTGGTCAATCCATGCAAGGACTTCCCCTCTTTCCCGCTGCCGGAATTGATTACAATGATATTGCCGTCCTCTATAGCAACACTCATCTTTGGGTTTATATTCCGCGTAAGGTTACCTTTAGGTCCCTCAATCTTAACAGTGCATCCTGTTATTTCTGCCTTTACCCCCTCAGGAATTGGTATAGGTGCTTTTCCGACCCTAGACATTACTTAATCACCCCTTACCATACATAGCAGATTACTTCCCCGCCTACGCCTTCCCGTCTTGCAGCTTTATCCGCCATAATACCTTTGGGGGTTGTTATCACAGCTATACCAAGGCCCCCAAGGACCTTTGGGATATTATCTTTATTGGCGTAAACCCGAAGTCCCGGTTTGCTTATACGTTTTAAACCTGTAATCACCTTTTGTTTATTAGGACCGTACTTCATATAGAGGCGAAGGACATCCTGCTTCCTGTCGGCAATTACCTCGTAGTTCCTAATATATCCCTCTTCTTTAAGGATCTTCGCGATATCGCGCTTCACCCGCGAGGAGGGGATATCAACGACGTCCCTCATAACGGTATTAGCATTTCTAATCCTTGTGAGCATGTCGGCAATAGGGTCCGTCGTGACCATTCACATCGACCTCCTCCATATGCGGAATTGCTTGGCCCTTTCCATTACCAGCTCGCCTTCCTAACTCCGGGAATTTCACCCTGGGAAGCAAGCCTACGGAAGCATATCCTGCACATATCAAATTTTCTCATATATGCTCTGGGGCGTCCACATATAGGACACCTGTTATAATGCCTAACTCTGTATTTCTTAGGCGCTCTTTGACTTTCCATCAGGCTCTTCTTAGCCAAAATTCTCCTCCTTCCGATACCGGTCATTCTATGACCTTACCCAATTATCCGGGAAAAGGCATCCCCATAGCCTTTAAGAGTTCGTATCCTTCTTCATCTGTTTCGGCAGTCGTAACAATAGCAATATCCATTCCCCTGAGTTTATCTATCTTATCATAGATTATTTCAGGGAAAACTAATTGCTCTTTAAGACCTAATGTATAGTTACCTCTGCCGTCAAAACCGTCAGGGGACACCCCACGAAAATCCCTGATTCTCGGGAGGGCCACATTAAAAAGTTTATCAAGAAAGTGATACATTCTTTCTCCCCGTAGTGTGACTTTACATCCAATAGGCATTCCCGCCCTTAGTTTAAAGGACGCAATTGATTTTTTTGCCCGTGTAATTATAGGCTTTTGCCCTGTAATTGCAGTGAGATCCCCGACTGCGGCATCAAGGGTTTTTAGATCTCCTACTGCCTCTCCTACCCCCATATTTACAACAACCTTATGGATCTTAGGAACTTCCATAACACTACTGTACCCAAACTTATCATGGAGGGCAGGTACAACTTCGTTAAGGTATTTTTCTTTAAGCTTTGCCGCCATTTGGGTTCACCCCCGATACCTAGTTATCTATGTCGCGCCCGCACTCCTTACATACCCGTACACACCCACCGTCTTGAGTACGCTTTCTGCCGATCCGGGTGGGTTTATTACATTTAGGACATACCAACATTACTTTAGACAGCGGCATTGGTGCTGCCTTTTTGATAATACCTCCCTGTGGAGCAAGCTGAGTTGGTTTAGTGTGGCGCTTTACTTCATTGGCTCCCTCCACAATTACCCGGCTTTCACCTGCGAGTACCCGGAGGACTTTTCCGCGTCTGTCTTTATCTACACCCCACAGAACGATTACTGTATCGCCTTTTTTAACATGAGGTCTCATTGTTCTTAATACACCTGCCTCTTTTGCAACCATAAGGCTTTACCAAAAATATTTGTTTACAAAACCTCAGGCGCCAAGGAGATTATCTTCACATACTTTTTTTCACGCAGTTCCCGTGCAACCGGGCCGAATATCCGGGTTCCTCTGGGGTTATTCTGTTCGTTTATAATTACCGCTGCGTTTTCATCAAATCTTATATGGGTTCCGTCAGGACGTGATAGGGGCGCCCTTGTTCGGACAATGACCGCCCTGACTATCTCACCTTTCTTTACAACGCCTCCGGGTGTAGCCTCTTTAACACTGGCGACGATAACATCGCCTATTCCGGCAAATTTCCGGTTGCTACTGCCTAATACCCCTATACACTTTATCCTTTTGCCGCCGGTGTTGTCAGCAACATTCAGCATTGATTCTTGTTGAATCATCCGGCAGTCCCTCCTTATCAAGGAGCGCTTTATGCACCCCGGCTAATCCTGTACGGGACTACTTTGCCCTTTCAAGGATCTCTACTACACGCCATCTTTTGCACTTGCTAAGCGGCCTAGTTTCCATTAGCTTTACTTTGTCTCCGACCCCGGCCCGGTTATCTTCATTATGGGCCATAAACCGCTGAGTCTTTTTTAGCCTCTTACCATAAAGCGGATCAGCAACAATTCTTTCAACAGCAACAACCACCGTTTTATCCATGCCGTCGCTTACAACTTTGCCAATGCGCACTTTACGTGTTCTCCGTTTGTTCACCACATAAAACCCCCTTAAGATTACTGAGTAATGCCAAGCTCCCGCTGGCGTAAGACTGTCTTAACGCGTGCTATATCCTTGCGGACTTCACGAACACGCATGGGGTTATCAAGCTGGCCGGTGGCAACCTGAAACCGGAGGTTAAAAAGCTCCTCTTTCAGTGAATCAAGCCTCAGATTAAGTTCATCACCGGAAAGATCCCGTATTTCCCTAATTTTCACCGGCTTCACCACCTATCATCATTCTTTTAACAAACTTAGCCTTAATAGGAAGTTTAAATGCTGCCAGCCTCATGGCTTCCTGCGCTACGTCCTCAGGCACACCTGCAATCTCAAACATTATACGCCCGGGCTTCACTACAGCCACCCAGTGATCAGGATTACCTTTTCCTGAGCCCATACGGGTCTCAGCCGGTTTTTTAGTAACCGGTTTATCCGGAAATATCCTGATCCAGACTTTTCCGCCTCTTTTAATATACCTGGTCATAGCTATTCGGGCAGCCTCTATCTGCCTTGCCGTGATCCACCCGGGTTCTTGAGCCTGAAGCCCGTATTCACCCATGGATACGTCTGTCCCACCGGCAGCCTTACCTTTCATCCTGCCACGCATAGCCTTACGATATTTAGTCTTCTTTGGTTGTAACATCTTTATCGGCCTCCTTCAGCATCAGCCTTCTCAGGAAGCACATCTCCCTTATAAATCCACACTTTCACACCAATTCTGCCGTATGCAGTGTGAGCTTCCGCAAAACCATAATCTATATCAGCCCGTAAAGTATGGAGAGGTACTTTCCCTTCACTGTAACCTTCTGTCCGGGCTATTTCAGCCCCTCCTAACCTACCGCTGACTCTCACTCTCATACCTTCTGCACCTTGTTTGATTGCCCTTGAAAGCGCCTGCTTCATTGCTCTCCGGAAGGAAATCCTTCGTTCAATCTGGGAAGCAATATTTTCCGAAACTAACTGAGCATCAAGATCTGGATTTCTGACCTCAATGATTGCAACCGAAACATGCTTGCCTGTAATAGCTTCAAGATCACGTCTGAGTACTTCTACTTCGTGACCACCTCTACCGATTACCATTCCGGGTCTTGCAGTATAAATATTGACCTTTACCCGATCAGCAACACGTTCAATCTCAGTCTTGGAAATACCGGCATTGTAGAATCTCGCTTTAACAAACTGCCTGATATGAAGATCCTCATGGATCAACTGAGAGTAATTTTTATCATCGTACCACTTCGCAGCCCAGTCCTTGACTATTCCCAGCCTCAGACTATAGGGATGAACCTTCTGTCCCAACTTGTCATCCCTCCTTTTCTCTGACAACTACTGTAATATGACTGGTCCTTTTCAGAATCGGGGCTGGCATACCCCGCGCCCGCGGGCGCCATCTTTTCATTGTCGGCCCTTCATCAATTCTTATCTCAGCCACATATAAGTCATCCTTATCAAGCTCAAGATTATGCTCGGCATTGGCTATAGCGGATTTCAAAACTTTACTGATTAATTCCGCTCCTCTTTTTCTTGCATGCCCAAGTATTGCAACGGCTTCCTGCGCATCTTTTCCCTTTACCAGATCTACGACCTGCCTTGCCTTCCTTGGAGCAATCCTAACATGACGAGCTATAGCCCGAGCTTCCATTATAGCCATAGCAATTATCCCCTCCAGCCCCCAGACAACTACGCTTCCGTGCCTTGCCTATTTCAACATGGTTGTTCTGGCAGTATGCGCTCCATGCCCTCTAAACGTTCGTGTCGGGGCAAACTCACCTAACTTGTGCCCGACCATATCTTCACTGATATAAATCGGCACATGTCTTCGGCCATCATGCACTGCAATAGTATGACCTACCATTTCGGGGAAAATGGTTGAGGCTCTCGACCACGTTTTAATTACTTCCTTGTGGCCTTTTTCATTTAAGTGCCTAACCTTTGCCAAGAGCTTCCCGTCGGCATATGGACCTTTTTTTAATGATCGTGACATTAGCCTGGCTCCTCCCCTTCTTACTTACGTCTTCTGACAATTAGTTTATCAGAAGGTTTTTTCTTCCTGGTTCTATAACCCAAAGTCGGTTTACCCCATGGTGTTACAGGTGATGGCATTCCGATAGGAGCATGGCCTTCCCCGCCGCCGTGAGGATGATCTACGGGATTCATGGCTTTACCCCGGACTTTCGGCCTACGGCCAAGGCGTCTTGCCCTGCCTGCCTTGCCGATAGTAATAATCTCATGCTCCACATTGCCTATTTGCCCAATGGTTGCCTTACATTCCAGCCTCACCAGCCTTACCTCACCTGAAGGAAGCCTTACATGTGCATAGTTCCCTTCCTTTGCCATAAGCTGGGCCCCTGTCCCTGCAGAGCGAGTTAATTGACCGCCTCGGCCAGGAATCAACTCTATGTTGTGGATAACCGTACCTGTTGGTATATCCCGTAATACAAGGGCATTCCCAGGCTTGATATCGGCACCGGTTCCTGACATAACAACATTGCCGACTTTTATTCCTGCAGGTGCAAGAATATATCTCTTTTCCCCGTCAGCATAATGGAGCAATGCAATTCTGGCAGATCTGTTCGGATCATACTCAATACTTGCCACTTTTGCCGGAATCCCATCTTTCTCCCGCTTAAAATCAATAATTCGGTAATTCCTTTTGGCTCCGCCGCCTCTACGCCTTGCAGTAATCCTGCCATGCACATTACGGCCGGCAGTTTTAGGATTCGGTCGGAGAAGCCTTTTTTCCGGTTTTTTCTTGGTTACTTCAGAAAAGGTTGATCCACTCATAAACCGCCTTCCTGCAGTAACCGGCTTGTGCCTTTTTACTCCCAATTCTTACCCCTCCTTCATATAACCACCTTGCTGCCAGAGGGGACTTCACTCCAGCCGCCTTGCCTAACTGATAAACTTATACACCCTCGAAAAGCGGAATTTCATGACCTTTTTCTAAGGTGATCACAGCTTTCTTCCACTCAGGAGTTTTGCCTTCAGAGCGTCCCATCCTTCTGGTTTTGCCGGGCATTCTCGAGGTGTTAACATTTCTGACCTTTACCTTAAATGTTTCCTCCACTGCTTTCCTAATTTCAATTTTTGTGGCACGGATATCCACGATAAAGGTATATTTGTTACTTTCAAGCCCTTCCATAGTTTTCTCAGTTAAAATCGGTCTCACAATTATATCCCTTGCAGTCCTCATTCGCCAAGCACCTCCCCTACCGCGTCTGCAACATCTTTGGTAAGAAGAAGTTTATCGGAATTGAGGATATCATAAACATTCAGCCTGGGCAAAGTAAGGATTTTAGCTCCCGGGATATTTCTAAAGGACAGCTCCAGATTTTTATCCGGTTGCTTTAAAACCAGAAGCACCTTTTTATTGATATCAAGCTTATTGAGCATTTCCGCTATTACCCTTGTTTTAGGTTCATTAACCGACAATTCATCAAGAACCACAATTTGTTTATTATCCGCCTTTGAAGACAAAGCAGATAATAACGCAACTTTCCGAGCCTTTCGCGGTAGCTTATACCCATATTTCCTTGGCCTGGGACCAAATGTTATGGCTCCGCCTGTCCATATAGGAGATCTGCGGCTGCCGTGTCTCGCCCTCCCGGTTCCTTTTTGCCGCCAGGGTTTTGCCCCGCCGCCGGCCACTTCACCCCTGATTTTTGTGTTCGCGGTGCCCATTCGTCTTGAGGCTAACTGCATGACTACAGCCTCGTGAAGAACATGTTTATTTACAGGCACCCCGAAGACCGAGGCAGGAAGCCTATAGTCGCCTAATTTTTCGCCATTCATATTATACAGAGGCGCTGTTGGCATTTGAATCACCTACCTCATCTCTTGTTCTTTGTTAACTTGCTCTTTATTGCTTCCTTAATAATAAGCAGAGAGCCGCGCCGTCCGGGAACAGACCCTTTTACCAGCAATAAGTTACGTTCCGGATCCACCCTGACGACCTCAAGATTTTGGATTGTTACACGTTTTCCCCCGAGGCGCCCCGGAAGTTTTGTGCCCTTTAATACCCTCGATAAGCCGGTTGCACCGAGTGAGCCCGGACTACGATGGAACAAAGATCCATGGCTCATAGGGCCTTTACTAAAATTCCACCTTTTAATTGAGCCTGCAAATCCCTTACCAATGGAAGTCCCAACAATATCAACAAGATCACCTTTATTAAATATATCGACTTTAATTTCTGCGCCTATTTCATATGGTAAATCTTCGGATGCCCTAAATTCCCTGAGATAGCGATGTGGGCTAACCTTAGCTCGCTTGAAATGGCCTGTTTCCGGCTTATTAACCAATCTTTCCCTGATATTACCATATCCCAACTGAACAGAATAATAGCCGTCCTTATCTTTAGTCTTTTTTTGGACAACAACACATGGACCTGCTTCAATAACTGTTACCGGAATTGCATGGCCTTCGTCAGTAAAGATTCTTGTCATCCCAAGTTTTTTCCCCAATATTCCTTTTGCCATCTACCTCGCACCCCCTTCATTGTCACGTCCACCACTACTTCCGCTCCGGCCACGGGGCGAGGTCAAAGCTTAATTTCAATACCTACACCCGCAGGTAAATCCAGTCTTGTAAGATCATCAATAGTTTTCTGGGTGGGCTCTATAATATCGATAAGTCTTTTATGAGTCCTCATCTCAAATTGCTCCCTGGAATCCTTATCTACGTGCACGGATCTTAATACTGTAAAGATACTTCTCTCCGTAGGTAACGGAATAGGCCCTGAAACATCGGCTCCGCTCCGCCGTGCAGTTTCAACAATCTTTTCCGCCGATTGATCCAAGAGTCTGTGATCGAACGCCTTTAATTTAATTCTAATTCTCTGGTCAGCCATGGTCTTAATTCCTCCTCGCAGCTGTCTGATCAAGTTTGCAGACCGGCTCCCCCGGAATTCCCTTGCCTTGGCAAGCAACCTCCGGGATCATAACTTGCAGCAAGGGGCCGGGTGAATGAAAAGTTACGACCCGGCCCTTTCATCTTTCTACCTAAAAGATGGCAGGCGCACCTACTTTACTATTGATGAAACAACACCTTTACCGATTGTACGCCCGCCTTCACGAATAGCAAACCTCAATCCTTCTTCAAGAGCAATTGGTGTAATCAGTTCAATAGACATGGTAACGTTATCACCGGGCATTACCATTTCAATTCCCTCGGGGAGAACTGCAGTGCCTGTTACGTCCGTAGTCCGGAAATAGAACTGTGGACGGTACCCTGTGAAGAACGGTGTATGCCTTCCACCCTCTTCCTTAGCCAAAACATAGACTTCAGCTTTAAATTTCGTGTATGGTTTGATGGAACCAGGTTTCGCAAGGACTTGTCCCCTCTCAATTTCATCTTTTTCCACACCGCGAAGGAGAATACCGACGTTATCCCCTGCCACACCTTGCTCCAGAATTTTCCGGAACATTTCTACGCCTGTGGCAACCGTTGTTCTGGGTTCTTCGGTAAGTCCGACAATTTCTACCTGTTCCCCTACCTTGATTGCGCCTCTCTCTACCCGGCCTGTGGCAACTGTACCCCTACCGGTAATTGAAAATACGTCCTCAACAGGCATAAGAAAAGGTTTGTCAATATCCCGCTCAGGCGTGGGAATATATCTATCCACTTCATCCATGAGTTTGAATATCTGACCACACCATTTGCAGTCCCTGCTTCCACAACCGCATTCCAATGCCTTTAATGCGGACCCCCTTACAAACGGAATATCATCGCCGGGGAATTCGTTGTTGGAAAGGAGTTCCCTGACTTCCATTTCAACAAGATCCACCAGTTCTTCTTCGTCTTCCATCCTGTCACATTTATTAAGAAACACGACAATGTAGGGAACACCGACCTGCCGCGCAAGGAGTATATGTTCCCTGGTCTGGGGCATAGGTCCGTCCTCTGCGCTTACCACAAGAATAGCACCGTCCATTTGTGCCGCACCTGTAATCATATTCTTAACATAGTCGGCATGCCCCGGGCAGTCCACGTGGGCATAATGCCTGTTTTCCGTCTCATATTCTACATGGTAGGTGGAAATGGTAATACCCCGCTCCCTTTCTTCAGGGGCTTTATCAATGTCCTCAAATTTCCTATAGTCCGCCAAGCCCGCCTTACTCAGAGTAAGTGTAATCGCTGAAGTCAACGTTGTTTTCCCATGATCGATATGTCCGATGGTTCCGACATTGACGTGGGGCTTTGTCCTTTCAAATTTCCGCTTGGCCATTCCTGTCATCCTCCCTTGGAATTGGTCTTCTTCCTGTCAATATTTCTTATTTTCCTCAGGCCATTACATTTTTTGCAATGGCTTGGGGTACTTCCTCATAACACAAGAAATGCATATCATATGTCCCCCGCCCTTGGGTCAGCGATCTCAGATCCGTGGCATACCCAAACATTTCTGCCAAAGGCACCTGGGACTTAATCATATGGAAAGGCCCTTCCCTTTCCATGCCTTGCACCTTACCGCGGCGGGCGCTTATATCAGCAATAACATCCCCTGTAAATTCACTGGGAACCGCTACTTCCACTTCCATAATTGGTTCAAGAAGCCGGGGGTTAGCCCGCCTTATACCGTCTTTTACAGCCATGGACGCTGCGATTTTAAATGCAAGCTCCGATGAGTCCACTTCGTGATGGGATCCGTCAAGAAGCGTCACTTTTATATCAACTAAGGGGTAGCCCGCTAGATCCCCTACTTCCATTGCCTGCTCAGCACCGGTTTCGACCGCCCGAATAAATTCTTTGGGAACCACTCCACCCTTTGAAGCATCAACAAATTCGAACCCTTCACCGGGAGATCGAGGCGAAAGCTCAAGCACAACATGTCCATATTGCCCTCTGCCTCCTGTTTGCCTTATAAACTTCCCATCACTCTTTACAGTTGTTGTAATAGTTTCTCTATATGCAACCTGCCGTTTCCCCACATTTGCACTAACTCCGAATTCTCTGATTAACCTGTCAACAATTACTTCCAAGTGAAGTTCGCCCATACCTGATATGACTGTTTGGCCGGTATCAGGATCCTGCCTCACTTGAAAAGTAGGATCTTCTTCGGCAAGGCGGGCCAAGCTGACAGCCAGCTTATCCTCATCCGATTTAGTCTTTGGTTCAACTGCCACAGAAATTACAGGTTCAGGAATGGACATTGTCTCAAGAATAATAGGATTTTCTTCGTCACACAACGTGTTCCCTGTTGCAACCTCCCGAAATCCCACTGCAGCCACTATATCACCGGCGTAAGCATGGGCAACGTCTTCACGGTGATTGGCATGCATCTGTAAGATGCGGGCAAGTCTTTCCTTTTTATTCCGGCTCGCATTATATACGTAGGAACCTGCACTGACAGATCCTGAATATATACGGAAGTATGTTAATTTCCCCACATATGGATCAGCAGCAATCTTAAATGCCAAGGCACAAAAGCGCTCGTCTTCAGTGGATAACCGTTCTTCTTCTTCTCCTGTTACCGGATTAATTCCCACAACAGGGGGGAGATCCTCCGGAGCAGGCAGATAATCTACTACAGCATCCAACAGAAGTTGGACTCCTTTATTTCGGAAAGAAGATCCGCAAAGAACCGGTATTACCTTGGCAGACAGTGTAGCCTTCCTGAGTGCCTTATTAATTTCTTCAGGGGACACAGTCTTACCCTCAATATAACTCACCATAATTTCTTCATCTATTTCAGCGAGAGCTTCAACCAAATTTTCCCGGCGCACTTTTGCTTCTTCGACAAATTCACCGGGGATTTCCGTTTCCTCTTTTTTAGTCCCGAGATCGTCTATATATATAATGGCTTTTTCACGGATGAGATCTATTATTCCCCTAAACTTTTCCTCAGCACCGATAGGAATCTGAATTGGAACCCCGTTTGCACCAAGCCTATCCTTTACCATCTGCACACAACGTTCAAAATCCGCCCCGATTCTGTCCATTTTGTTAACAAACATAATTCGTGGCACTTTGTATCGATCCGCCTGCCTCCATACTGTTTCAGATTGAGGCTCCACTCCACCAACTGCACATAATACAGTCACCGCTCCATCCAACACACGAAGGGATCTTTCAACTTCCATCGTAAAGTCCACGTGTCCGGGAGTGTCTATAATGTTAATCCGATGATTACGCCAGTAGCATGTAGTAGCAGCAGCAGTAATTGTAATCCCACGTTCCTGCTCCTGTACCATCCAATCCATTGTAGCGGCGCCGTCATGGACTTCTCCTATTCTGTGCACCCGACCGGTATAGAAGAGGATACGCTCGGTGGTAGTTGTTTTTCCTGCATCGATGTGTGCCATTATTCCAATATTTCTTGTTCTTTCAAGTGAAAATCTTTCATCCACCTTACATCCCCTCCTTCTTCCGGAATACCCTGATTAGAAAATCCAAAAAGATTGTACCCAATGCTACCACCGGAAATGGGCAAACGCCTTATTTGCTTCCGCCATCCTATGAGTCTCTTCCTTTTTCCTTACAGACGCCCCTTGACCCACTGAGGCATCAAGGAGTTCAGCAGCTAACTTTTCAGCCATTGATCTTCCCGATCTGGCCCGAGCATTTTGGATTATCCAGCGAAGCGCCAATGTAGTGCGTCTTTCCGCCCGCACTTCAATGGGCACCTGATAGGTAGCACCTCCGACTCTCCGCGGTTTGACTTCTAAAACAGGCATTACATTTTTAACAGCCTGTTCAAATAGGTCCATTGGATCTTTACCTGTCTTTTCCTTGATGCTATCCATAGCTCTATAAAAAATTGATTCAGCAATACCTTTTTTACCATCCAGAAGCAGTATATTAATTAGTTGAGCAGACAACTTGTTATTGTATACCGGATCCGGAATTACCTCTCTTTTAGGAATCCTGCCCCGCCTGGGCATTGGCACACCCCCCTTCCTGTTAGGAAGCAATATTTATTTTGTCTCAATATTTACGATTTAGGCTTCTTTGTCCCGTACTTTGAACGCGCCTGTTTTCTATCAGTTACTCCTGCAGCATCCAGAGCTCCCCGGACAATATGATAACGCACCCCGGGGAGGTCCTTTACCCTTCCACCCCTAATAAGGACTACAGAGTGTTCCTGAAGATTATGCCCAATCCCGGGAACATATGCAGTTACCTCCAAACCGTTACTCAGCCTAACCCTGGCAATCTTCCTCAACGCCGAATTAGGTTTTTTCGGAGTCGTTGTTCTAACAACGGTACAAACCCCCCTCTTTTGTGGGGCCCCGTCTGTATACTTCGATCTCCGGGTACGGGAATTGTAAATCCACCTAAGGGCAGGAGCAGACGATTTTTTTCCGGTTTTCTTGCGTCCTTTACGCACTAATTGATTAATTGTAGGCACCCTGTTCTGCACCTCCTTCCCAAAATGAACTTACCTTTACACAAAACATGCCCCTTCCACCCCGAGGTGCAAGGGGCACCGTGGAATGTCCTATTTCAACCGTTTCAACTCTGACTTCAATCAATCAGAATTGCTACTGAGGCAGCCCCAACTTCAATGCCACATGCTTTCCCGAGTTGCGCCATGGTATTAACGTAAGTAATTTCAACACCATTTGCCTTACATAACTCCAGAACGCTTTTAGTAACCCTTTTTTCAGCATCCTCTGCTAAATAAACGGTCTTGGCCTCTCCCCTTTCGAGAGCCTTGATGGTCTGCTTTGTACCTATGGCCTTCCGCCGTGCCATCCTCAACTCATCGTGGGACATATCTTATTTTCTCCTCTCCTTGGATCTTCCTTTCAATCAAAACATCCAAGGGCACGGAAATCCTGCGCCATCACATTCTAGCACTGAGCTGTACCCGTTGTCAAGAACTCATGAAAACTCCCTACGGTGAAACACTCTCAAGAGTCTCAGAAGTATCAAATGCCTCTTCCTCATATTCCCGGGGTTCATCAACAGGGGACTCATTATGATCTTCCTCTTCCAAAGACACGGCAGCTACGTTTCTATATCGACCCATCCCTGTGCCCGCAGGTATCAGCTTACCTATAATCACATTCTCTTTCAACCCAATCAAGGGATCCATACGCCCCTTAATAGAAGCATCCGTTAACACCCTGGTTGTCTCCTGGAAGGAAGCTGCTGATAGGAAGCTGTCCGTTGCCAAAGAGGCTTTAGTAATCCCAAGTATTACAGGTTTAGCGGTAGCAGGTTGTTTACCCGCTTCAATTGAAAGAGCATTTTCCTCTTCAAATTCAAATATATCCACCAAACCACCGGGAAGGAGATCAGTATCTCCGGGTTCATCGATTTTCACTTTGCGAAGCATTTGCCTGATTACCACTTCAATGTGTTTATCATTAATTTCTACACCTTGAGATCTGTATACATCCTGGACTTCCTTAACAAGATAGCTTTGGACTGCACGAATTCCTTTTACCCTTAGAATATCATGGGGGTTCAGTGAGCCTTCGGTAATCTGATCTCCTGCAGTTACCCGAGTGCCGTCCCTGACCTCCAATCTTGCCCCATAAGGTACTGTATAAGACTTTTCATCTCCATCATCAGACTTGACCAGTACCTTCCTTGTACCTTTAGATTCCGTTATACTCACAGTACCGTCAATATCACTGATAAGGGCTTGCCCCTTGGGCTTTCTGGCTTCAAACAGCTCTTCCACCCTCGGTAGGCCATGGGTGATATCATCACCTGCAACACCACCTGTATGGAATGTCCTCATGGTAAGTTGTGTACCGGGCTCCCCTATGGATTGGGCTGCAATAATACCTACTGCTTCACCGACTTCCACAAGACCGCCAGTAGCCAAATTACGGCCGTAACAATTAACGCACACCCCATACCTGGTCTTACATGTTAAGGGGGATCTTACAGTCACTTCTGCTATCCCTGCCAAATCTATTTGCCTGGCATGCTCGGGAAGAATCTCCTTATTTTTTGCAACAATGACTTCCCCTGTTTTTGGGTTAATAATTTCTTCACAGGCAACCCGACCGATGATACGTTCCCGCAGGGCTTCCACTACCTCATCACCTTGATAAATAGTGGAAAGTGTAATCCCCTGATCAGTCCCACAATCATCTTCACGCACAATAACATCCTGGGCTACATCAACAAGCCTCCTTGTAAGATAACCTGAGTCAGCAGTCCTAAGGGCAGTATCTGCAAGGCCTTTTCGTGTCCCATGTGTAGAACTGAAATATTCAAGCACTGTTAACCCTTCGCGGAAATTGGCTTTAATCGGGAAGTCTATGGTCCGGCCGGATGGATCTGCCACAAGGCCTCTCATTCCTGCCAACTGACTCAACTGGGAGACATTCCCACGAGCTCCTGAAGTTGCCATCATGTAGACAGGGTTAAGTAAGTCAAGGCTTTTCAGCATTGCATCTTGGACTTTTTCTTTTGCTTCAGTCCACCTATCTATGACAAGTTGGTATCGTTCGTCATTAGTAATAAGTCCCCGCCTGTGTTGCTCTTCAATTTCTTCTACCCGCTTTTCCGTGTCCTTTATGATCCTTGCTTTTTCATCAGGTACTACAACATCCTCTATGCCTACAGTTGTCCCGGATCGGGTAGCATACCTAAATCCAATGGTTTTTAAATTATCTAGAATCACTGCTGTTTCCGCGTTCCCATACTTTTGATGACACATTCCTATCAGCTCGACAAGAAATCCCTTTTTCACAGGATGGCCCAATGAGGCTTCCTTTATAATTTCATGAATAGGGCGATCCCTGTTAGAGTCAACGATTGCACCTGTCAGAGCAGATTCATCCCTTGTATCCTCCACTGCATCGTTAATGTAAGGGAAATCATCGGGGAATATTCCGTTGAAAATAAGTCTTCCAACAGTTGTTACAACAAATTTTCTTCTTTTATCCTCATCGTTAAATCCATAAACAAGTTTTTCCTTGGGCATCCGTACTGCAATCCGCGCATGGAGTGCTACAGAGCCTTCTTTATAGGCCATATATGCCTCATCAGGGCTTACAAAGAATTTGCCTTCACCTTTTTCGCCGGATCTGGCTATTGTTAAATAATAACAACCAAGCACGAGATCTTGACCTGGTGTAGCAATAGGTTTTCCATGAGCCGGCGATAAAACATTATTTACAGACAGCATTAAGAACCTGGCCTCAGCTTGTGCCTCTGCAGATAACGGTACGTGAACAGCCATTTGGTCCCCGTCAAAGTCTGCATTATATGCAGGGCAAACTAATGGATGGATCTGGATTGCCTTCCCTTCCACCAGTACAGGTTCGAATGCCTGAATGCCTAAACGGTGAAGGGTCGGAGCCCTATTCAGAAGGACGGGGTGATCCTTAATAACATCCTCCAGAACATCCCATACTTCATCACGGACACGCTCCACCATCCGCTTTGCACTCTTAATATTATGGGCATACCCATCTTCTACAAGCTTTTTCATTACAAAAGGCTTAAAAAGCTCTAGCGCCATTTCCTTCGGGAGCCCACACTGATGTAACCTGAGTTCAGGACCGATCACTATGACGGATCTACCTGAATAGTCCACACGCTTGCCAAGGAGGTTTTGGCGGAATCTTCCCTGCTTTCCTTTCAGCATATCCGATAAGGATTTCAGGGGCCGATTACCAGGACCTGTTACCGGCCTCCCTCTGCGCCCGTTATCAATCAGTGCATCAACTGATTCCTGAAGCATTCTTTTTTCGTTCCTGATAATAATATCAGGTGCATTAAGTTCAATAAGCCGTTTTAGACGATTGTTTCTGTTTATTACCCGCCTGTAAAGATCATTTAAATCTGAAGTTGCAAACCTACCTCCGTCCAGCTGTACCATAGGACGAAGATCCGGGGGAATAACAGGGATAACATCAAGAATTATGTGTTCAGGACGGTTTCCCGACTTCCTAAACGCTTCAGCGACTTCAAGCCGTCTTGTTGCCCTTTGTTTCCGTTGACCTGAGAAACTACGAATTTCTTCCCGAAGTTCATGGGAGAGCTTCTCAATATCAATTTCCTCCAAGAGCCTCTTTATGGCCTCCGCTCCCATACCTGCTTGGAATAGATCCCCGAACCTTCCCCTCATTTCTCTGTATTCAACCTCTGAAAGAAGCTGCTTTTTAGTAAGGGGAGTATCCCCGGGATCAATAACTATATATGCTGCAAAATATATAACTTTCTCTAGAACACGCGGGGATAAATCAAGAAGTAATCCCATCCTGCTAGGAATTCCTTTTAAGTACCATATGTGCGATACACATGCCGCAAGTTCAATGTGACCGAGCCGCTCCCTGCGTACCTTCGATCTGGTGACTTCAACCCCGCATTTATCACAAACAATACCCTTATATCTGACCCTTTTATATTTACCGCAATGGCATTCCCAGTCCCGGCTGGGCCCAAAGATTTTTTCACAGAATAAGCCTTCCCGCTCCGGTTTGAGGGTGCGATAGTTTATTGTTTCAGGCTTCTTTACTTCTCCGCTTGACCATTGCCTTATTTGTTCAGGCGATGCAAGACCTATACGAATCATTTCAAAATTGCTGACATCCCGCAACGACCTCTCCTCCTCTCCACGCACTAAAACCCATTATCATTATTATCATTGTCATCGTCATTGTCGGTATCAGTATCGTCAGCGTCTTCCTGGAAAAAATCATCGTCTTCAAGTTCCCCATCCTCATCAACAGGCTCTTCATCACCGGCGATATCATTGTCGTCATCATCAGGCAGCAAAATCTCTTCAATTTGCATACCTATGTCATCTTCATCGTCATCCAACTCTTCATCATCACCGGTTTCCATATCATAACCGGTATCCTTCCTTTTCATCCTCTTTTTCCCATCACTTGAAGGAAGCCCGTCCTCTAAGTCGTCATCCCTTTCCCTACCCCCGATATCAATCCCTAAATCTTTGGCTGTATCAACAATATCATCATCAGATTCGCCGATTTCCACTTCCTGCTCATCATTGGTAAGGACTTTTACATCTAAACTCAGACTCTGGAGTTCCTTAATAAGCACTTTGAAGGATTCAGGGACACCAGGTTCAGGTACGTTATCACCTTTCACGATCGCCTCGTACGTCTTTACCCTGCCTACCACATCATCAGATTTTACAGTCAGTAATTCCTGAAGAGTAAAGGCTGCCCCATATGCCTCTAAGGCCCATACTTCCATTTCACCGAATCTTTGCCCGCCAAACTGGGCTTTTCCTCCAAGAGGTTGCTGAGTAACAAGGGAGTAAGGCCCAGTTGAACGTGCATGGATTTTATCATCTACAAGGTGAAGTAATTTTAGTAAATATGCATACCCTACTGTAACGGGATTATCGAAAGGTTCACCTGTACGCCCGTCATACAAGACTGTTTTACCGTTCCTCGGAAGCCCAACCTCCTCGAGGTAATCCATAACCTCATGTTCCGTGGCCCCATCAAATACGGGACTAGCCACGTAGACATTATCCTTCTTTGCAGCAGCCCCCAGGTGAGTCTCAAGGATCTGGCCGAGATTCATACGTGAAGGTACACCCAAAGGGTTTAATACGATATCAATAGGCGTCCCGTCAGGCATAAAAGGCATATCTTCCTCAGGCAATACCCTAGCAATAACACCTTTATTTCCATGGCGGCCTGCCATTTTATCACCCTCTGATATTTTTCGCTTCTGTGCCACATAAACCCGAACAAGGCGATTAACACCCGGGCGGAGTTCATCTCCTGCTTCCCTTGAGAAGGTATGGACAGCTACTACTTTACCGGATTCACCATGGGGCACTCTAAGGGAAGTATCCCTGACCTCACGGGCTTTTTCTCCGAAGATTGCCCTGAGAAGACGCTCTTCTGCTGTAAGCTCAGTCTCTCCTTTAGGGGTTACTTTACCTACTAAAATATCACCGGTACGTACATGGGCACCGACAAAAATAATGCCCCTTTCGTCCAAATCTTTTAAAGCTTCTTCACCGACATTAGGAATATCACGAGTGATTTCTTCCGCACCCAATTTTGTATCTCTAGCATCGCATTCATATTCTTCTATATGAATGGATGTAAAAATATCTTCTTTTACTAATCTTTCACTGATTAGTATAGCATCCTCATAGTTATAACCTTCCCACGGCAAAAATGCTACCAATACGTTACGGCCTAACGCAAGCTCACCGTTATCGGTAGACGGACCGTCAGCGATTACATCACCTTTCTCGACCCTGTCACCTACACGGACAATGGGTTTCTGGTTTATACATGTCCCTTGATTGGACCTTATAAACTTCAAGAGTTTGTAAGTTTCAGTATCACCTGCATCCGACTGTATTACGATTTCATTACTTTTGACCGATTTTACGGTACCCGAAACCTTAGAAACAACCACAACCCCTGAATCTACAGCGCACTTGCGCTCCATCCCCGTACCGACTAATGGGGCTTCCGCCTTTATTAAAGGGACAGCCTGCCGCTGCATGTTTGATCCCATAAGAGCCCTGCCTGCATCATCATTTTCTAAAAAGGGGATAAGGGCTGTGGCAACACTTACAATTTGTTTAGGCGATACGTCCATAAAATCAACTTGATCCTCAGGAAGCTCAACAATTTTATCCCGGAAACGGGCTACAACTTTAGGCTTAACAAAAGATCCGTCTTCATTTAGCTCCTCATTTGCTTGGGCTATTACATATTTGTCTTCTTCATCAGCAGCAAGATATACAATCTCTCCGGTTACCCTACCGTCAATTACTTTGCGATAAGGAGTCTCAAGAAACCCGTAACTATTGATTCTTGCATAAGTACACATTGATCCAATCAGTCCGATGTTAGGGCCTTCAGGGGTTTCTATTGGACATATCCTCCCATAGTGTGAATGGTGAACGTCCCGAACTTCAAACCCGGCCCTTTCCCGACTAAGCCCACCTGGGCCAAGAGCCGACAACCGCCTTTTATGTGTAAGTTCCGCCAGTGGGTTTATCTGATCCATAAATTGAGACAACTGACTGGAACCGAAAAACTCCTTAATAGATGCTACTACCGGCCTTGTGTTCACTAAGGTCTGGGGGGTAACCGCATCAATATCCTGTATAGTCATCCTTTCCCTGACTACCCGTTCCATCCTGGACAATCCTATACGGAACTGGTTTTGCAACAGTTCCCCTACAGTCCTAAGACGCCTGTTCCCCAGGTGATCAATATCATCAATTGATCCGACCCCTTGCGTGAGTCCTAGCAGGTAATTAACTACGGCTATAAGATCGGAGCGAGTGAGAGTTTTCTCGTTTTCCGCCGGTGTCCCATTGTCGATAATTTTAACCTGTCCGCCATCAGGAGAGGCCATTACTGTTTCCAGGACTCGACCTTGACCCTTCAATGCCTCCAAAGATTCTGCAGCTTGTCTTTTTACTCTTACTCCTGCATCCAAAAGGACTTCTCCGGTTATCCTATCAACAACAGGCGCTATAAGCTTATATCCAATAAGTCTTTCTGCAAGACCGAGTTTTTTATTAAGCTTGTAGCGGCCTACAGATGCAAGGTCATACCGCCGTGAATCAAAGAAAAGATTTTCAAAAAGCGATCTTGCACTTTCTTCAGTGGGTGGTTCCCCCGGTCTGAGCCGCTTATAAATTTCTATAAGTGCGTCCTTTTCAGATTCTGTGCCATCTCTGTCCAGCGTGTTACGAATAGCCTCGGTATCCCCAATAATATCAATTATATCTGCATCGGTCCCATAACCCAGTGCTCTGACAAGGACAGTTACAGGGATCTTTCGGGTTCTGTCTATACGGACCCAAACACACCCCCGCGAATCCATCTCAAATTCGAGCCAAGTTCCCCTATTAGGGATAAGGCTAGCAGAAAAAAGTTGCCTGCCGGCTAAATCCCGTGAAACATTGTAGTACACACCCGGCGATCTCACAAGCTGGCTGACTACTACCCTCTCAGCCCCGTTAATAACAAACGTACCTTTTTCAGTCATTAAGGGAAAATCCCCCATATAGACTTCTTGTTCCTTCACTTCCCCGGTTTCCCTGTTTATCAGGCGGACCTTTGCTTTAAGGGAAGCTGCATAAGTTACATCCCGCTGTTTACATTCTTCAACGGAATACTTAGGTGGATCAAACTTATGACCTACAAATTCAAGCACCAAGTTACCGGTAAAATCCTGGATTGGGGATATATCGCGAAATGTCTCATCCAAGCCCTCTTTCCTAAACCACTCATAGGTATGTTTTTGAATTTCAATCAGGTTCGGAACTTCGAGGACCTCACCTATTTTGGAGAAACTAAATCTTTCGCGCCCGTTAGCCTTCGCTACAACTGCCATCATGTCACGCTCCTATCTCCCGATCGGACTATTGAGCGCCCGCATAACAATTTGATGCGCAGGCAATGATAGCCCTTCTATTTTAAAAACCGAAAAATATCTTTGGCTGGAAGGAGAAGAAGGATCCTGTGTAGTATAAATAAGTAAGAATAAAATCATACACAATACGTCTACTCCCGACGATAGGTTACCACATTCACTAATGATACCGAATGTTGGCTAATATGTCAAGCATAAGGGGCTGCTCGTTTTTTATGAAACGGGAGCCCCTTATCTCACAATATATAGTATAGCACAAAAGATCCTATTTTATCTCGACACCAGCGCCTACTTCTTCAAGTTGCGCCTTTATGCTTTCTGCCTCTTCTTTCTTAATTCCTTCTTTTATAGGCTTCGGTGCACTTTCCACCAGGTCCTTGGCTTCCTTGAGACCAAGCCCGGTCAACTCGCGGACAACCTTAAGAACCGGAATCTTTTTATCGCCTGCACTAACCAAAATAACATCAAACTCAGTTTTTTCTTCTTCTTCAGGTGCTGCGGGATCGGCAAGTGCAGGACCTGCTGCGACTGCTATAGGTGCAGCGGCACTGACCCCGAATTTTTCTTCGATAGCTTTAACAAGCTCTGAGAGTTCAAGAACTGTCATATTAGAAATAGCTTCAAGGATTTCTTCATTAGTCATAACCGGTCTCCCTTTCTTATCTTAATTTTAATTATTCATATACGTAATTAAATGTAAGTAAATTACCTTACGTTTAAACTAAACGGTGGCTTCTTCCTTTTGTCTTCTTACTGCATCAACAGCGTACACAAAATTTGTCATTATCCCTGATAAAGCGCGGGCAAATCCTGATATCGGTGCAGCAAAGGTTGCAGCCACACGCCCTAACATAATGTCCCGTGGGGGTAAAAGTGCAAGGCTAAGCACCTGATCCGCACTTATAACCTTTCCTAAAAGCATACCCCCTTTAATACTCAGCTCCCGGAATTCACGTGTAAAGTTATTTAGAATTCCGGCTACTTCTGTCGGATCCTCATAAGCAAAAGCGATGGCAGTAGGACCTACGAGATATTCTTTCAGATCTCCGAACCCGCTTTCTTCCGCAGCAATGGAAGTTAAGGTGTTTTTGACAATTCTAAATTCAGCCTTGGATTCATCAAGCTTACGCCTGATACTCGTCAGAGAACCCACATTTAGGCCCCTGTAATCAACTAATATAATCCCTTGTGATTCTTCTAATTTAGCCTTAATTTCTTTGACAGCTGCAATTTTTTCAGGTTTTATCAAGTCTGGGGTACCTCCTTTCGTTCTTAAAGTCCTATATGGTACAAATAGCAATCCCGGATAATTAAAATACCCCTACACTAAGGCAGGGGCATCCAAATTCAAGCAATTAAAAGTGAATTATAAAACCACTTCATTATGCTGTCCCCGACCTCGGCGGGCAGGCGTAAATGCACTTATTAAGCCTATGGCACCCGCTGTCTTGGGTCATGAGAAGACCGCAAAACAATTTCTTTATTCATTTGTATTATTTATGTTACCCGTTCTTTTCTGTTACTCTTCTTCAGCAAGCTTAACCATAATCTGGGCAGCATTTATACGAATGCCCGGCCCCATAGTTGACGAAAGAACAACACTCCTCATATAAATACCTTTAGCAGCGGCAGGTCTTGCCTTAACCAGTGCATCAAGTATGGCAGCCAAGTTTTTAAGAAGTGCCTTTTTCTCAAAAGATGCTTTCCCTATAGGCACATGAACGATACCTGTCTTATCCGCTCTATATTCTACTTTTCCGGCTTTAATTTCCTTAACTGCTTTGTCAATTTCGAAGGTAACAGTCCCGGTCTTAGGATTAGGCATTAAACCCCTAGGCCCTAATATCCGCCCAAGCCTGCCTACTACACTCATCATATCAGGGGTTGCAACTGCTACATCAAAATCCAGCCATCCACCTTGGACTTTCTCAGCCAGCTCCTCCCCACCGACGTAATCTGCGCCCGCATCTTCCGCTTCCTTTATTTTTTCACCTTTTGCAAAGACCGCAACACTTACTGTCTTGCCTGTCCCATGCGGAAGGACAACAGTGCCTCTTACTTGTTGATCTGATTGTTTCGGATTAATCCCCAACCTTACCGATAATTCTATAGTTTCGTCAAAACCGGCTTTTGCCGTTGCTTTTACAAGATCAATTGCTTCGGAAGGGGAATACAAGTGTTCCCTGTCGTAGAGTTTTAAAGCTTCGTTATAACGTTTTCCACGAGCCACCATTTAAACCTAAGCCTCCTTGTGGTGCAATCGAAGTGTGCCACTTCTCCCACTTAATTACATAAAATGCTTAAGATGTCTGTTATAGAAAAACCAATGTTTATATGCAAACTAAAAAATTAAATATTACATACACATACCGGAAACAAGATCTACCCTATGATTTCCACTCCCATGCTCCTGGCGGTCCCGGCTATTATTTTTTCAGCCGCTTCTACCGTGGTAGCATTGAGATCCTTCATTTTATGCATAGCAATTTCCCGAAGTTGTGATTTACTGATTTTTGCAACCTTATCCTTGTTGGGGATACCTGATCCTTTTTCAATTCCCGCAGCTTCTCTTATAAGAAATGAAGCAGGCGGTGTTTTAAGTATATAGGTAAAAGACCGGTCTTCATACACTGTTATTTCTACAGGGATAATTGTCCCTGCCTGGGATGCGGTTTTTTCATTAAAAGAACGTACAAACTCCATAATATTGACACTATGCTGCGCAAGAGCAGGTCCTACAGGCGGTGCCGCAGTTGCCTTTCCCGCCGATATTTGAAGTTTTACGATAGCTGCTACTCTTTTTTTCGCCATGGCACATGTCCCTCCTGCTCACCTTGTACAACGTTCTGCCTGCCTAAATTTTCTCCACCTGGCCGAAATCTAATTCAACAGGGGTATCCCGTCCAAACATGGAAACGAGTACCCGCAGCTTCCCTCTGTCGGCCTGAATTTCCTGAACAACCCCGGTAAAGTGTTGAAAAGGCCCAGATATAACCCTTACACTTTCACCGATGGAAAAATCAATTTTTGCACGAGGCTCTTCAATCCCTGTCCGTCTCATAATCTCACAAAGTTCTGATTCTTGAAGTGGGATGGGTTTAGTTCCCGTGCCAACGAAACCTGTGACGCCCGGGGTATTTCTGACTAGGTACCAAGAGTCATCTTCAAGCAGCATTTCAACTAACACATATCCCGGAAATATTTTTTTCTGGGTAATTTTCTTTTTCCCGTCTTTAAATTCGTACTCCTCTTCAGTGGGAATAAGGACCCTGAATATTTTGTCCTCTTTTTCCATACTTTTTACCCGCCGCTCAAGGTTTGTCTTCACCTTGTTCTCGTAACCGGAGTACGTATGGATAACATACCAGTTCTTATCCGGGTGCCCTCCATCATCGAGCATATCATATCCGGACGCATCTGCCTTGCTTTGCTCCTTCTCGGCACTTTCCCGTTCACCGGTAGGGGCAAGTTCATTTTCAGCTGCTTTGGGCTCATCCTCAGAATGACGGGATTTGCTAGTATTGTCCATCTCCTTCAGAGCTGTGCTGCCTCCTGCAGCCTCCTGCTCCTCACCCCCTTGCGAAGTCCTATTGAATCAGGACCTCTAAAACCTTGGAAATTGCAAAATCGATTACCCCGATATAGCCAACAGATATAGCCACAACGAAAATCACCACTATTGCGGATGTAATCAATTCTTTACGGCCTACCCAGGTCACCTTTTTAACCTCGGCTCTGACTTCCCGGAAAAACTTGCCAATACGTTTTAACCATGTCATTATACGCATAGCGGCAATCTTCCCCACCTTTAGCGAGTCTCTTTGTGAATAGTATGTGACTTACAAAACTTACAATATCTTTTTAGTTCGATCCTATCAGGATCATTTCGTTTGTTCTTCTCAGTACGATAATTCCGTTGTTTGCACTGAGTGCATTCAAGAGTAATTCCCACTCTCACCCTTCGCACCCCCACATACGTTGCTCCTAAAAGTTAGCATAAGTGCAGTAAGGTGTCAACGTTGTTTTTACCTGTTTTTCGTTGTTTGTTTATTTTAATATTACACATACGGTATCACCGGATACCCGATTGTCTTAGTCTTCCCTAAATTTGCCACATAATTAGTGGAAGAGTATTTGTTCTCGACTCTGAGTAAGCACTTTAAACCGGACGGTACAAGAAAAGAAGCGCCAGCTGTAAGGGCGCTACCCGGGATTTTAAATGGAGCCCACGGCCGGAATCGAACCGGCGACCCCATCCTTACCATGGATGTGCTCTGCCTGCTGAGCTACATGGGCTCATATCCGGAAAAACATGTATGCAAAATTTCGTTTTATGGAGCGGGAAACGGGATTCGAACCCGCGACCTTCAGCTTGGAAGGCTGACGCTCTAACCAACTGAGCTATTCCCGCCTTTCACCCAGATAAAGGACATTATTGGTGGAGAGGAGTGGATTCGAACCACCGTAGGCAACGCCAGCAGATTTACAGTCTGCCCCCTTTAACCAGCTCGGGCACCTCTCCACGTCTCTTTCAGTAAGTGTCAGGCTTAAATTTTTAAGTTGCTTTTACATATTAGCATAGGAAAATATCATATGCAAGTATAGTTCGCACTGAATTCACTGTCAGCAGGAAAGTCACTGCCTCTTCAAGAATACCAAGATTGTAAAACTACACATAAAGTCCGGACTTCAGGCAGTTTCTTGTGATAATATGGTGAATATGCAAAGGCAAATACTTAACACTGATAAGGAAAGAATATGCTAAATCAACGACAACCCGGAAATCTCAATAAAGCCCACCGAACATCTATATACCTCATGGCAATTGCCGCCTTAATGTGGAGTTTCGGGGGCTTGCTGATAAAATCAGTAAACTGGAACCCCATGGCAATATCAGGCGCGAGATCAGGCATTGCCGCCCTTGTTCTATTGATAGCTGCCCGACGCTTAAAATTTACATGGTCCTTTCCACAGGTGGGAGGAGCAATTGCTTATGTAGGTACAGTCAGCCTTTTTGTAGTTGCAAATAAACTCACTACTGCGGCAAACTCTATCTTTTTACAGTACACCTCGCCTATATGGATTGCATTACTTGGCACTGCATTCCTTGGGGAGCGTGCCACATGGATCGATTGGCTGACTATCGGGGCAGTCATGGCAGGGATGGCTTTATTTTTTGCAGATGACTTAACCCAAACAGGTATTAAAGGTATAGTTATTGCAATTATCAGCGGGTTTTCTTTCGGCTGCCTCGCCCTGTTCTTAAGAAAACAAAAGTGTGGATCGCCGTTGGAAACTGTAATCTTAGGCAATATCCTGACTGCTCTAATAAGTCTTCCTTTTATGTTCGGATCCTCCCCGGGTTTTTCCGGGGGACTACTTCTTTTAGTTGCAGGCGTGCTTCAACTGGGAATCCCGTATCTTTTATATACTATTGCCATCAAACATATTACTGCCCTTGATGCAATGCTTATTGCAACGATTGAACCTATCCTAAACCCTGTTTGGGTCCTACTTGCAATCGGCGAGCACCCACAACCCTGGGCATTGGTAGGGGGGCTTATTGTAATTTTATCAGTAACAATTCGAGGTGTTTTAGTTGCTACCCATAAGGGACATGTCACAGACGAAGATAAAATAAAACCTGTTGACAGCCTCGGAAGGGAAGACAGTAGCCTTTAATAAATAAAAACTTTAATTCTTACCCCGCCCCGCAGATCTCCAGATTCCATGAAACGATATATTTCAAATTTATTTCCCCGAATATCCAATCTATTATAAGGATCGTAAGGCAAAGAATACGATTGGGAGTATCTGAAGCAACGCTTTATAATGAACATTCTAAATGATGTGAACAGTGCTGTATTTATTATATATTTAAAAAATAAAAGGAATTCTTTAATGCACCATAGAATAAACAATTAACTACTAAAGGCCTCAAATCCGGAGAAAGATTTACCTTACAATACTACAATCCAAACCAGCCTTGATTCATTATGAGTTTCAAATATCACAAAGCAAACATCCTCGCGTGACAGGTGGACGGGGTTGCTGTCACGTCGGGGAACGACAGTAATGTAACAGCAACCTCGCCCACCTGTCACATAAATGCATCGAAGGGGCCATGCAGGGAGGTGTTAAAAGAGTAATCGGTTTAGGAGGATTGGGCTCATATCAAAATATCAGTGTTCACGGGACACCTGATGCCTTGGTTCCGGAAACATAACTCCTCCGGAATACATTAATTCTTAGGGGGCTTGAATTATGGCGGAACAAGACAGGATAGACTATGAAAGCTTGAGACCTACTACTTCCGAAACACGATTCTTTGAACCTTGGTCCTATTGTTTCATGTGGATTTCCAGTGTGGTAATTATTGCATGGTGGCTTATGGGCACCAGTGCTGTGCCACCTGTCGGCCCTTTAAACTGGCAACAAGCGGTTGTGGCTGCTATTATCGCCCATGTGATAATGGCAGTAGGAATCAGTTTTATGGGACATGCCGGACTGTTTCATGGGATACCTTATCCGATTCAGAGCCGAACCGCATTTGGATATATCGGTGCAAAAATACCCAATATTCTACGGGCGGCGCCTGCTATTTGTTGGTTTGGTATTGAATCCTGGTTAGGCGCTTTGGCATTTCACGGTGGAATCAGGGTTGTAACAGGAGTTGATCTTGGATTCGGTGGGACCTTAGTCATATTTTTAATCTTCCAGGCCGTACAAACAGTGCTTACTATGCGCGGCATTAAACTATTAAAAACAGTGGTATCGTACATTGCTATTTACCTCCTCCCCATGTGGATATTCATTGCTTATCGTATCTTCCGTGAAGTTGGGTTTGGTGCAGCTGAAGTTTGGGCGTTCCCCGGGACTTGGGGACTCCCGTTTTGGTTTATTGTAACCGCATTCCTAGGCATTTTCACAACAGCTATGCTTAATGCATCTGATTATACACGGTACTACCCTAAGGGAGAAATGAAAAGTAATTTCTGGATGAACATTCTAGGTATTATTCCGGTAGGGGTTGCATTGGTAATAATAGGTCTTTTGGCAGGAGCAGGTACCGGGATATACGATCCGATTGAGGTGATGATCCAGAAGTTTCCGGAAATGGGTTGGTTAATCCCGCTCTTACTGTTTATCGCCTTTGCACAATGGGGATCAAATATCAGTCTTAATATTGTACCTCCGGCCAACGTAATAATGGATATGTCCGAAAAAATCAGTTGGAAATGGGCAGTTATTATAACAGGTATCCTAGGGACCCTTACATTCCCGTGGTGGCTGGCGAGTGCTAAGATCTTCATGTGGTTCATGGTAGTATACTCCGCTTTCCTAGGGCCGGTTTATGGGATTATGGTTTGTGATTATTACATCATATGGAAGAAACGATTACGAATTGAAAGTCTTTATGACCTAAGTCATCCTGATGTTAAATACGATAACGGATGGAATATGGCAGGTATTATAGCACTTGCAATTGGATCTGCAGCTTCATTTATTATACCTGGTATCAGTTGGTTCATTGGTGCTCCGGTCGGTGGATTGGCCTACTATATTCTAGTGAAGGCATGGTACCAAAAGAAATATCCTAATATCGGTGAATTGGAGGGTGCCTGAGAGTGTCCGAGGTAACCCAAGATGGATTAAATTATAAATCCTGAAGACAGTTAAGCTCCTCTGGGAAACAATGTAACGCGGTATTACTATTACGATCGGGAGCGGGTGTTGTCCACCCGCTGCCCGAGATATAAGGAGGAATCTGCTGTTATGAGTTTTCTGATTAAGAATGGGACCATTGTTACAGCCGTCAATGAATACATAGCCGATATATTGGTTAAGGGGGAGAAAATAGTTGCTATCGGCGATGGTTTGGATGATCGTGCCGATAAATCAGTGGATGCTACCGGGATGTATGTGTTACCGGGAGGCGTGGATCAACACACTCATTTTGCCCTACCCTTCGGCGGGACACTTACTCGGGGGTTTGAAACATCACCTGCAGCTGCAGTCGGCGGAACAACAACAGTTGTTGATTTTGTGCCCCAACCACAAGGTATGGGGCTTGTAGATTCAGTCACCAAACATATCGAAGAGCAGGCGGAAGGAAAAGCAGCAGTGGATTATGCATTCCACAGTGTGGTCATGGATGTCACCGATTCCCTGTTTGATGAAATACCCAAGCTGGCCGAAGAAGGTATACCTACTATGAAGTTGTTTATGGCCTATAAGGGAACCCCTTATATGGTTGATGATTCCACGCTTTTTAAAGCACTCCTTGCAGCAAAAAAAGCAGGAGTAACAATTATGGTACATGCGGAAAACGGCGATCTCATTGATGTGCTTCAAAAACAATGTATTGCGGCAAACCAGGTAGAACCAAAATATCATGCTGTATCCCGGCCCCCGGGGGTTGAGACTGAGGCTACAATCCGGGCCTTAAATATTGCTGGTGTCGCCGAAGCCCCTATTTTCATCGTACATGTAAGCACAAAGGAAGCTATGTGGGCTATACGGCAAGCATACGCCGCCGGACAACCAGTTTACGGGGAAACATGCCCACATTATCTGTCCCTTGATGTAGATAATCTTTCAAAACCTGATTTTGAAGGTGCCAAATACGTATGCTCACCTGCCTTACGGACATCAGATCATCGTGAGGCACTTTGGCAGGCAATACAAAATGGTTGGTTGCAAGTGGTAGGTTCAGATCATTGCGGTTTTGATTGGGAAGAGCAGAAACATATGGGAAGAAACGATTTTACCAAGATCCCAAACGGGGCACCCGGAGTTGAAAATCGGCTGGCTGTACTATGGACTTACGGAGTGGAAGAAGGGAAACTGAGCCGGCAACGCCTTGTGGATCTATATGCCACTTCACCGGCAAAATTTAATGGTCTCTTCCCAAGAAAAGGGCACATAGGGATTGGGGCCGATGCTGATTTAGTTTTATACGATCCGAAATGGAAAGGTATCATGACTGTGGAAGGAAGCCTGCAGGGGGTAGACTATTGTTCTTATGAAGGGATGAAGCAAATAGGGAGGCCAGAGAAAGTTTATCTACGTGGAAAGTTAATTGTTGATAACGGAGATTTCATCGGTGAAAAAGATCAAGGAATACACCTGAAAGGTGAACCTTTCGGTGCTGCCTTTAATGGTACTCTGTAGGAATATATGACAATGTGACGGAGGGACGGGGTTACTGTCACGCCGAAAATGGGAACGACAGCAATGTGACAGTAACCCCGTCCCTCCGTCACACCTTATTGAAAGGAGGGAACAGGCCGGTGCAAGCATCAGTAGACAGAATTCGCCGTGATATTGATAGGATTAATCAATATACCGGTCCTGGCCTTGGTATAAACCGTTTAAGCTTTACCCCGGAACATCAAGGGGCAGTGGATTACGTACGAAAACAATTGGAAGCCATCGATTACGAAATGCGGGTTACCGCCCATGGAAACTACCGTTTCCGCCGTAAAGGTGATGATTGGTCACAACCGGCAGTAACATCTGGATCTCACCTGGACGCCGTACCCGAGGGGGGTAGATTCGATGGTGTCGCCGGGGTTGTTGCAGCAGTTGAAGTCGCCCGCTTACTGGCTGAATCAGGCGATAAACCTTCTGTCCCCTATGAAATTATCGTCTTCTCTGAAGAAGAAGGCTCCCGTTTTGGAGGGGTCCTGACCGGATCAAAGGCCATGATCGGATCCCTCACAAAGAAAGATCTAGTACAAATGCAGGATCAAACCGGAATAAGTTATATTGAAGCAATCGAGAATATAGGGGTAAATACCTCGGACTGGGATAAGGCAGTCATTCATCCCGGGGATATAAATGCCTACTTTGAACTTCATATTGAACAGTCTTTGGTTCTGGAAACAAAGGGTATCCCTGTAGGTATTGTCACTGATATAACAGGCATCAGGATATACCGAATTACATATCAGGGTGTTCCGAATCATGCAGGGGCAACCCCAATGCCTCTTAGGGAAGATTCATTGGCAGCAGCAGCTGAGGCTATTCAGGCCATTGAGTCCCTCGCCCAGGGGGCATCCGGTGGCACTATGGTAGGGACTGTGGGAATTATAGAAAATGAACCTAATGTAAGTAATGTCATCCCAGGTAGGACCCATTTTTCCTTGGATCTGCGGGATATTGATCGAGAATGCCTAGTTAATATGAGCGAAACCATCATTTCTCAAGTGAAGGACATTGCAACTCGCCGTGGTATTAACTGCACGATTAAAATGACTGCAGACGCGCCTCCAGTAAGCCTATCAAATCGGGCGAGGCAGGCTCTGCTTGATGCTACGAAGGAATTAGGGATAAAAGCCCTAGAAATGCCTAGCGGAGCAGGGCATGACGCCCAGGAAATGGCACGTGTGACTGATGTCGGTATGATTTTTGTGCCTTCTATTGGCGGGAGAAGTCATTGTCCGGAGGAAGAGTCGAGATTTACTGATATTGCCCATGGTACAAGTGTCCTGTATTCAGCAATAAGGAAACTATGTTTATAGAAGTGACAGGGGGGGACGGAGTTACTATCACATAAAAGATGAAGACAATAACAATGTGACAGTGACCCCGTCCCCCTGTCACACAAGTATTATTTTTATATAATCATATTTATCGTCACGCTCGGGAAACAGAATATGCCCATGAGCAAATTTCGCCTTATCCCAGGTGCCATCACCATAGCGCCTATATAAATCATCATATGGTGTTGCAGAGATGATAAACGAATCAAGGCTGATATATCCCCTTTTACTCCGTTTCTCAATCCCTTTCGCTAACCCCGGAAGACGTTCATGAAGCTGTGCCTTTTCATCATGGATATACGCCTTTGCATATATCATTCCATGGGGTTCGATAAAAATTACCCGTTGTCTTATTTCATTTTTTACCCACATAATAAAATCGGGATAAAACCCGCTGTTCTTAAAAAAGCCCACACCCCTCCCGCGGCTTAAGTTACGTAAAAGAAAGATTTCTTTGCCACACAAGGATTTATCACGCTCTTTTTCCCAATAATCTTTGAGATCTAAAACAAATTGTTCTTCACTTTCTGTAAGTCCCGGGGGAATAGATTCAAATTTATCGCTTTTTTTTAGTAATAGAGGTAAGTAAATATGGCGATCAAAGTAAAGGTGAGGTAGCTTCTCCGTTCCTTGTCTGTACAAACTGTCTATATCCTTACCCAGTTGCTCAATGATCTTAATCAACTCTTGAGCAGACTTCCTTACTTTAACAATATAGGTCCCTTTTGTACAATCCTTTATTAATTCCCGGTTAAAAACCAGGTTTGAATTATCCGGATCGAGGATGCAATAAACCATGTTTTCAGTCTCCCATTGCTCACGCCTATTCCGATAAAAACTATCCAAGTATTTACGTAAAATTCGTATTATAGCCTCCTGGAAAAGGACGTAATCCGCAAACGTACACGGCTTAACAATATTTTCGTTGGCTATAAGTGTGTAGTTCCCCTGTACAATAATTTTTTGTAGTATTTCGGGATGGATGATAAGGTTTCTAAATTCTTTACGTTCCTTATATGCCAATATATCAAGATAGATTTGCTCCCAGTCTACAAGTGTAATACTTTCCGGGGGAATTTTTTGTGTAGTACCACTATGAACATCCGTAGTCTGCAATCCCAACGAGCTGCTTTCTATAGCCTGTATTTTGACTGACATATCCACAGTAACATTTATCGAAGGATCCGGTTCCAGCATAAAAACAGTTTCCTGTTCAAAATTACGTCTGTCTTCTATCCTCGGCACAACTAATCCCCGTTGCAAGAATTCTTTATTAGTTGAAATCGGTATGGATAATTCAACCGTGCCCTCTGTTTCCACCCCTTCCCGTTCAAGATAATTACGAAATTCCGCCATATAATCTGCACGTACGGCAAAGATATCCAGCGTTTCGAGAAGGGGCAACCTCACCGGGTGATTTCCCCTAAGCTCAGTACTACGCTTAAGCGAATAATCTTTACCACGCAAACGGACACCCCTCCCGAAAAGCTGGATAATTTGCGAACCGGCCCGCCTGCCGACATTAAGTAGACCCATATTGGAGACACGCCATGAATTCCAGCCTTCTATAAATTTTTTGGCCCCAATCAATATATTAATTCTGGAATTATGTTGGTTAATCCCCCCAAATAAGGACTTGGAAATAACATCCTCTTCCAAAATAATACCTGGCTGTTCTTTCTCAATTAACCTTTTGAATGGAAGTATATCCCCGATATAAATTAACCCAAAATAACAATCTGCATTACCGGCTTTTAAACCTAATTCGCCTCTATTATTGCGGATATCACAAAGATGTAATGCTCCACCACTAGTTGAATGAAAAATCCGCTCCATAATATCTGCATACAAAAACTCAGCGGATAAGCGGATTTCCTGTAGGAATTCAAAACGTTTGGCGAACATATCTGTACCGTCAGGTGTTTTCAAGCCACTTTTCCTCTGTAATAACTTCTCGATACCTTTTATTACCCAATTATTTTTATTCTTCAATACGTGATGAAGGAAACGTACAACAGTCAAAACATCGCTGCGTCTTTTCCCCTTTCTTGTATACACGGCATTTACGGTGGACCCCACAAATATCCATAAAGGTTTTTCTATATTATAGGGTTGCAACTTCCCGTCGGAATCCTCATAGATACGGAGTTGTTCATAAAATGAAAGCAAGTTGCCTAAAAGGAGCATTTCAATATCTTCTTCCCCATTGCCCTCACATAGATTCAGAATCCGAAAATCCTTGCCATAACCATCCCCATGGAAATAACGGTAAGAATAGTCAAAAATAATTGCTTTACCATACTCCGTAGTAAGAAGATCCCGGCGTGCAGCACTCAATGCCTGTCCAAAGGTAGCACTGTACTCAAACGTAAATCCGGTCTTCCCCAATGCATCCCGGTAGCTTCGCCAGGCTTTACCCCCAGAACCCTTGTGTCCCTCATCCACAAAGATTAAATTTCGGCCCTCAAAAGCTTCCACCGGCACACTGATACCACCGCCATACTTATCTTCCACCAGTTTAGTAATTTCGATAACTTGCACAGCATTTCGAACAGAAAATAATCCACTTAAGTTTAAATCAAAACGCTGGGCTGATATTCCGGAAATAGCCATTTCTTTTAAGTGTTGTTCAGTTAACCCTTCATTTGGGGTAATCAGCAAAATGTTATCAGGTTCATCAGATGCATAATGCAAATATTGATAATAATTGAAATGAAAAATCAGCGTCTTACCACTGCCTGTCGCCATCCAAAAGGCTATTTTACTCAAATCCTCTTCCGTAAATTCCTTGTCTGAAGGTTCGCCAGGCAACTTTGCGATATTTCGCCCACGCACAAAAAGGTTTAGTTCTGCAAGCATTTGCCCACGGTGATTAAAATAACGATCCAAGAATATTTCTGTGTAAAATATAGCCAAATATTGAAAATAGCGAAGTGTAATTGGCTTTGTCCGGCCCCTGTTAATGTTTTTTAAATGATTATGGATATTCTCATCATAACGCTTTAAATCTTCATCATCTATTTTTACCTTGCGACCCCGACCAATTATATGATGATATATAAAGCCTCGGCCGGCTGCGATAAAGCCTTCTTCCGTATTCTTGGTATCAGTTAATAAGGCTCTATTGCTCTCATAGCCTAAAAGACTATTAAGCCAGGCAAGTAAAACCAACCTGTTTTCTAATTTCACATATGGTGTCGACAAAACTTACACCTCCAAGGAAGCGAACATTCGCTCTTTGAAGATCCCCTCAAGTGCGCATGCACCGGGAATATATGAATCCCCGTTAACGTATATCTCATCCATACCTTTCGTCAATTCATGCTTATTAATAAAATCCCGAT
>JAAZLO010000039.1 GCA_012689375.1 Bacillota bacterium
CGCCCAAACTAGAAATTTTCTTTAAAACCAAGATTCTAGTAATGATAGTCTAGCATATTAAAATACGTATTGCAATAAGCAGTCTTCCCCCTTTTATCTTTCCTGCAATAATATTAATGGCATATTCCCCGGGAAGTATGGTATATTCTAATTGTATATTCCAAACGTAGTCTGCTTAAAGCTTCACTTACTGTCCCACATTGATTTATAGCCAGAATACCTTATTACGATAATAAAACCGGTACCTTCGTAATCTATATTAAAGGAGAGCAAAGTCGTATGAAAAAAATTTCAATTGTAACGGATTCAACTGCAGATCTTCCTGCAGATCTCTACGAAAAAAACAACATTAAAGTAGTCCCTCTCCATGTGCACTTCGGAGATAAAGTATATAGGGAAGGGGTCGATCTTTCCAACGAACAATTTTATGGCAAGCTCGTTTCAAGCAAGGTCATGCCTAGGACATCACAGCCTGCACCTCATGAATTCGAAACAGTTTATAGACAGCTCATAGACGAATCAGATGGGGTTTTATCGATCCATATGTCCGGAAAGCTCTCAGGTACATATCAATCTGCACATATAGCGGCAAATTCCGTAGGATCCAAAAATATTCATGTTATAGATAGCCAGACAGTTTCTGCAGGGACTGGCCTTTTAGTTCTTGAAGCAGTACGCCTTTCAAAACTCAATATCACTGTGCACGAAATTGCACGTAAAATCGAAGCGATCAAGGATAAGCTCCGATTATTTTTTACAGTTGATACATTTGAGTATATGGTTAAAAATGGCCGTATCGGGAAGGCTACAGCCTTTCTTGGTACCTTGCTTTCCATTCGACCCATAATGGCTATTGCTGATGGGGAAGTCGAACCTATTGAAAAACTTCGGGCATCCAGAGACAGGGCACTAATGAGGCTTGCAGAAATAGCAGCGGAAGCAATGCCAAAAGGCTATACAGTGCGTGGGGCAGTGGTGCATGCAGTTGAACCCAGGAGGGGTGCAGCGTTAAGATCTGCACTTGAGGAATTACTTAATTTTGAGGAATTAATTACTTGTTCGCTCGGATCGGTTATCGGCTCCCATGGCGGCCCCGGGGCTATAGGCACCATATTATATCCTACAAGTCAGATATAGAAAAAGTTGAATGATCATTCCGGGCCTGAGTTAGAAGTAGGCATGGCCGGCTATATCATTCCCCGAGATAAGCTTTTCTTACATTTTCATCTGCCATAAGAGCCTTGCCATCTCCATGTATGGATACAGAGCCCCCTCTGAGGACGTATCCATAGTCAGCAATTTTCAGAGCTGCCTTTGCATTTTGTTCTACCAAAAGAATCGTGCAGCCCTGTTTGTGGACTTGGTTCAGTACCCGAAACACTTCTTGGACAAGCATAGGGGCTAATCCTAAGGAAGGCTCATCAAGACATAATAATTTAGGCTTTGACATAAGGGCTCGCCCTATAGCCAGCATCTGCTGTTCACCGCCAGAAAGGGTACCCCCCTTTTGATTAAAGCGCTCTTTAAGCCTGGGAAACAATTGGGTTATCCATTCCACATCTTTTTTAACTTCTGCCGCATCATCCCTATGGTACGCACCCATCATTAAATTTTCAATAACGCTGAGGTTATGGAATATCCTTCTGCCTTCCGCAGCCATAGATACACCCAGCCTCACAATTTCATGTGGGGGTACAGTTGTGATATCACGGCCGTTGAATTCTATATGCCCTTTAGCCGGCTTAGTAAGTCCTGTAATAGCCCGAAGGGTAGTAGTCTTCCCTGCGCCGTTTGCACCAATGAGTGTTACGACAGAACCTTTGGGTACATCAAGGGAAATACCCTTAAGGGCCCTAATACCACCGTAATACACGTTAAGGTCCCGAACCTTAAGAATAGTCACACGCCTCCTCCCCCAAGTAAGCAGATATTACCTTAGGATCATCTTGTATCTCTTTAGGCGTGCCTTCGGCAATAGAGATACCATAATCAATAACATGTATTCTTTCACAAATACCCATAACGAGTTTCATGTCATGTTCAATCAAGAAAATAGTCAGCCCGAATTCATTACGAACTCCGGATATAAACTCCATCAACCTTATAGTTTCCTCAGGGTTCATCCCTGCTGCAGGCTCATCCAAAAGCAATACCTTCGGATCTGCAGCAAGAGCCCGTGCAATTTCCACCCGCCGTTGTTGCCCATAGGGGAGGTTTCCAGCTCTCATATGGGCCAGATCTGCAAGACCAAGCCGATCTAAGAGTCCCATAGCCTTTATTTTTGCTTCCCGCTCCTCTTTTATGTAGCCGGGGAAATTAAATGCTGCAGCAAGCACAGAAGATTTCAATTTAGAATGCCGCGATACAAGGACATTATCTAAAACTGTGAGCCCTCCGAAAAGCCGCATATTCTGAAACGTCCTGGCAATCCCGGCACATGTAACACGATCAGGGCGCCATCCGGTAATATCCTGCCCCTTGAAGAAAACCCTTCCCCTGACAGGTTCATATTGGCCTGTAATTATGTTAAAGACTGTGGTCTTACCTGCGCCGTTCGGCCCAATTAGGCCTACCAGTTCTCCTTGTCTGAGAATAAAATCAAAATCAGACACTGCCAAAAGGCCCCCAAAATTTAGACTCACTTTATCCAGCGCTAAAAATGCTCCGTTTTTCCAGGACATACCTTCACCCCCTGGTGATTCTTAGATCCGAATCGGGATAAAACCCAATCCCATGAAAGTTCTTTTTCCCCGAAGATACCACGCCTATAAAATATCATTAAAACCACTAAAAGAAATGAGAATACTAGCATGCGCATGCCTGCTATACCTGGAATATAAATTGGGCCAAGATTAATGGGCGATTCTACAAACCGCAACAGTTCAGACAAAATAGCAAAAGCGAAGGCCGTGATAACAGATCCGGTAATGCTTCCTAATCCACCTAAAACTATGATGATAAGCAGATTAAATGTCATGGTGAAACTGAAAAGACTAGGAGATATCGTTGTAATTAAAGAGGTCATTAGTCCTCCGGAAACACCTGCAAAAAACCCGCTTACTACAAATGCCAACAGCTTATGTTTGAAAATTGAAATGCCCATAGATTCTGCTGCAATTTCATCATCCCGAATTGATTTCATTGCCCTTCCATAGCTGGAATTAGCAAGATTAGTCGTAAATAAAACGGTAATTATTGCCCATGCCAAGCACCAGTATATATTTGCATATTCAGGGACTCCTTTAATGCCCAGGGCCCCATTAGTGACAGAAATAAGATTATTAGCCAACACTATTATTATCTGACTAAATCCGAAGGTAGCGATTGCCAAGTAATCACCACGCAATCTAAGCGTTGGGAACCCAACAACCAATGCACCTAAGGCACCTGCCATTCCCCCAAAAAAGATAGCCAATGGGAAAAATGCCTTTGTAAACGAAAAGGAATTGAATGGCCAGATTAAAGGCTTAAGGAACCAAACAAACTTCTTTTGTTCTAAAGGTAGCATAAGTAGGGCTACCATATATCCACCTAAAGCCATAAATCCATTTGGCCCCAATGAAAATTGTCCGGCTATCCCGTTTATTAGGTTATAACTGATCGCGGCTATAATATATATAAGGCCTGTGCGTATTACCCTCATGGTGTACTCATCTAGGAATTTGTCGGATACCCAAACAAGAATAAATAACACGCATAGGAAAATAATCATCAAAAATGTTTTTCTGGATTTATCCGACATCTTACACTTTCTCCTTTAACGTTTCCCCGAGGATACCTGTAGGCCTCAGCAGAAGGAATATTACAAGAACAAGAAATATTACTCCATCACGATATCCAGATAGACCAGGGGAAATTGCAACTGTCATAACTTCAATAAGCCCTATTATAAATCCACCTATCATTGCGCCTGGGATGCTTCCAATTCCGCCTACAACTGCTGCGGTAAAGGCTTTCCATCCCGGGTAAACCCCCATAAGAGGGGAAATCTTAGGATATTTGCAAGCCCACAGAATTCCGCCTACTGCTGCAAGAGCCGAACCAAGGGCGAAAGTGTAAGATATTACCTTATCAACATCAACTCCCATAAGCCGGGTAGCATCAATATCAGTAGATACAGCCCGCATAGCCATGCCAACTTTTGTTTTATAAACGATATACATCATTACGATCAAAAATCCTAATGTTATAACAGGAACCCAAATCGCAACACCTGTAATAGCCGCATCGCCTATATGAAAAAGTTTAGACATGAAAGATGGGCTTTCAAATGCCTTAGGACGTGCGCCCACTGTAACAAGGCCTAGATTCTCTAGAAAGGAGGATACTCCTACAGCAGTTATCAATGCTGAAATCCTAGGCGCATCCCTTACAGGACGATAGGCCACTCTATCTATGGCCATACCTACCAATGCGGTTAGTCCTATTGAAAGGATAGCAGCAATAGGCCAGGGGATACGAAAGATTACAATAGAAAAGAATGCGAAATAGGCACCAACCATAAAAATATCACTGTGGGCAAAATTAATGAATCTCAAAATACCATATACCATGGTATATCCAATGGCTAATAAGGCATAAAGGCTACCTAATGACATTCCGTTTATTAATTGTTGAAAGAACACAGAAGCGTTCATGAATATTTACTCCCTCTGGGCATGACATTATCCCGTCTAACACAAGAGACAAATGTAAAGGTTATCATTGGGGGTGAGGAGGGCGTAAAAACCCCCTCACCTGCAATAACCAGCCCTTGTATTCATTGCCATAAATGGGACGGGATTTACCATAAATTCTGTATTATGGATTGACTATACTCTTGAACTCCCAATTACCGTCTTTTGCTTCCCGGATGACCACTGATTTAACAGCAGTATTATCGGCGATAGAAATATTTCCTGTGACAACATCTAAATCTTTCGTTGCTTGCAGAGCAGCTTGGATTTTTACGGGATCTGTAGAACCTGCTCTTTCTATTGCATCCAAGACTAAAAGCACACAATCTGCTGCA
Source organism: Bacillota bacterium (assembly GCA_012689375.1). Classification (GTDB taxonomy): domain Bacteria; phylum Bacillota; class SHA-98; order UBA4971; family UBA4971; genus UBA4971. Next base: position 5,012 of record JAAZLO010000039.1, read on the forward strand.
AGCGCGCCAAAGGAATTAACTTCGCCGCCATGTTTCTCCTTGTATGCACTTATATACTTTTTCCCTACATCAGTCATCCCGGCTTTTTCATGCCAGTGGGCAGTATGCATTAAACCTTCAATAGAGGATCCGGCGAGGCCCCATATCTCATCTACGTCAACGCCATCAGCAGAGAGTATAGGCTGTGTCAGCCCTAAATCCTTTGCTTGGCGTAGTATAAGGCCTACTTCCTCATAGTAGTTAGGCAAGTAGATTACATCAGGATTTGCATTCTTAATCGCTGTAAGCTGTGCACTAAAATCTTGATCTCCTGCACTACACTGTGTGAAGACAACAATATCGCCACCTTGTTTTTCGAAGGAATCTTTGAAGTATTGGCCAAGTGTAACACAATAATCATTGGCAATATCAAAAAGTACTGCAGCCTTCCTAGCACCTAAATCCTCATAGGCATATTTTGCCCCAATTTCTGCTTGGAAGGGATCTGTATAACACACGCGGAATACATATTCCTTACCTTGGGTTGCTAATGGACTCGTTGTAGAAGGGCCTAGAATAGGCACTTGCTTTTTCTCAGCTATATCCCCTGCTGCTATCATAGCCCCACTTGTCATAGGGCCTATAATTGCAACAACCTTTTCCTTTTCTATAAGGCGTGAAGTAGCATTAGATGCTTCAACTTTATCAGATTTATTATCAACAAGTACAAACTCAACGGGCCTTCCCAAAACTTCCATAGGTACAAATTCTCTAACAAGTTGGGCACCTTCCCAACCCATTTGCCCATAACCGGCTACTGCACCAGTTATTTCAAGATTAAACCCAATCCTAATTGGGTCCGCAGAATATGTAGTTACACCAAACAACATAAATGAAAGAAGAACTGTAAATACAGTGAAGGATATGACGGATCTTCTCACTCCTCACTACCTCCTATCTGATTATGGGGCTATAATTTAGCTCCGACAGTCATTTTTCTACTCTACTTCTCTATGCGAGAAAACTAACAACTGTTTTTATACGGAATTTCCACTGTGCCTGCCGCTCCTCCCTTCTTATAAAAATCGTTCACCGGTATAAAGAAACGTCCTAAATTGTGAATGACCGGTCTGCAAAGAAACAGCTTAATACGTCACACCAGTATGCTTGCTGCAACTTGGGCAATCAACCTAAAATAGAAACAACCCGCCTCCTTTTTGCGCATAACCAATCCGCAGTGTAAAAACGAACTACTGTGAAACCCTCATTTAGGCCCACAAACCCGCTGATTGACTATGTTAGCGCAAAACCGGCGGGGGACGTTTCAAATACTATAGCATGTTGATAGTCACGGGTCAAGGTTAATCTTAGCATAGTCAAGCAACTAGGATATTATTACCCTGTTAAGCCGCTCGGATCCGGGATAATGCCACCTGTAGATGAAGTAGGTACCACCATAACAGTGAGAAGCCGGATACTGTTAGAGCCCTTTACAGACTAAATAAAAATATTGGTGCCGAGAGCCGGAGTTGAACCGGCGACACGCGGATTTTCAGTCCGCTGCTCTACCTCCTGAGCTACCTCGGCACAAACTTCATGGACATCATATATTGTTTGATCTGCATTGTCAATGTCTATTATTAGTCTCAGTATACCACACTTTTGCCGGTCCCTTCAATAATTCCTTAATCCCTTTACAGGCTTTATACCTCAAGACCTTCCCAAAAGCCGGATATAGCATGTTATTGCCTGATTAATCTGGAATTGAAGGCACCCCGTACCATTACATATGCTTCTTTATTCCTTCTTTTTAGAGTAATTCTCGTTGCTAGGTGTTCATTACAACCGGGACAAAACAAGGCCCCGGGTTTCTCAGACAAATTAACAGAGCTCTTGATAATTCTTCTTAAATACATTCTCAGTAAATTCCCTTTGCTTACTTTCTGGTACATAGCAATGTCCGTTTTACAGTAAGCACAACATACTATTATTATATGACTGCCTCTAATCCTTCTGTAATAGGGGTTTCTGTGAATCAAGAAATTATTCCCCCCTATCCGTTTCAACTGATCTAATCGGCGGAAAATAACTGCCGTAATCTTTTGTACTTACTCATTATGTACATAAAAAATGGCGGAAGCGACGGGATTCGAACCCGCGATCTCCTGCGTGACAGGCAGGTATGTTAGACCAGCTACACCACGCCTCCGCTCAAAATTATGCATAACGCTTGTATTCACTTGGTGGGCGAAGGCAGATTTGAACTGCCGACCCCCTCCTTGTAAGGGAGGTGCTCTCCCGCTGAGCTATTCGCCCGGTTGCCTCTAAATTGCAGGCAAATCATCCTAGGCAATTGATAGTATAGCTGAAATCCCCAGGAGAGTCAAGGCCCCGGCGGAAGGTTTTTCATTGGGGCACCACATTAATAATAATGGGATCCAATTCATATGTAGCCTCTTTCGGACGCTTTGCCCCTGTCATGTATGTTATTTTCGCATTATCACAAAGATTAAATTTCCCGGCTTCATATCCGCATGAACATATATTTATTGTGGTTTCCGCCTTTGCTCTTTTTGGAAAATCCGAAGGTGTATTATCCATCAGGCTATGCCAGTCCCAAACAACTTCTGTTTTTTGTGTGCCCCCGTTATGTTCAATGATAAGCCCGGGCTGGACAGGAGAACCTCCCCCGGGCACAGGGTTGATAGTTCCGGGGCTGTTCCCGGCTTCAACCAAAAGTTCAGGCCCGAATTCCAGACTTGCAATCCAATAACGCCAGCCTGTAGAAGCCCTTAGGTTATAAACAAATAGTTTCACTTCCCACCCAACAGTCTCACCGGACGTAATTTGGAAGTCACCGTCTATTACAGAAATATTATCTGTGATCGGAATTATCCATATTGTAAGCTGGGAATCCCGCGGCCTCCGTTCAACAGCCATTATCGGGCTTGCCTTTTCCCAGGCACCTATCTTGTCGTCCGAAAGATCTGTAAGTGAAAATAACGGATAAAATAAAAATACATAACCAGCAATAAGCACCGGGATTATTAAGATTTTCTTTGTTTTTCTTACTGTCATAGTAAGCCCGCCCCATAGGACATTGTTTAACCTTCAAATAATAAACACCTAGGGCTCTGCCTATATCCGTTATATCCAGTTTATTCCATAGTAGCATGCCCGTTTATTGATGTCAAATGTTCCACATAGTGAATTATAGGTGTAGATGTTTGTGAGGAAATCCGAAGCCCTGAAATGGGGTTTAATATTCCGTTGACAAACACTGTCTTAAATAATTCCCGGTAAATGCATTAACTCCGGGTTAAAGTGCAGAACATACCAGTCTCTCACAAAGCCCGGAATAACGCATATCCTGGGTATCATTTTTAACTGCAATTGCTAAAGCCTTAGGGGTTCCCACTAAAACAACTAATTGTTTGGCTCGGGTAATAGCGGTGTACAAGAGGTTTCTTTGTAGCATTACGTAGTGTTGGGTGGTAACAGGCATTACCACTACCGGGTACTCACTCCCCTGACTTTTATGAACTGAAATTGCATAAGACAGCACGAGTTCATCTAATTCGTACTGCTCATATGTGATACGTCGGAGCCCGTCAGATTCATCAAAAGCAACCACTGCTTCCTGTTCTTCGCAATTGATTGATACAACACGGCCGATATCCCCATTAAATACCATTTTATCATAATTGTTTCTTATCTGCATAACCTTATCGCCTTCACGGAGGATAAATGCTCCCATACGGATTTCACGCTTGCCCCGACCTTCCGGATTTAGTGCTTCCCTGAGAGTTAGATTAAGGTTGTCGACACCGGTAACGGTACGGCGCATAGGCGCCATAACTTGAATATCATCTATAGGATTACATCTTAAATAATCTGGAAGGCGTTTCCCCACGAGATCCTTTATAATTTCGGTGATCCTCTCAGGCTCCTCTTCACGAATGAAAAAAAAGTCAATACCTGATTTTTTAGAAAGACCCTTATTGTAAATTGGCATTATCCCCTTGTTTACCCGGTGAGCATTTGTCACAATCATACTGAGCTGAGCTTGCCTGAAGATCTCGGTTAAACGTACAATCTCTGTAACACCTGATTCAATTACATCTTTAAGTAAAGATCCTGCACCTACAGGTGGTAATTGATCTACATCACCCACAAGCACAAGCCTTGTTCCGGGGCTTACCGCAGCAAGAAGGTGGCTCATTAATAAAACATCTATCATTGAGGTCTCATCCAAAATAATTACATCAGCATCAATAGGGGAGTTTTCGTTGCGTTCGAAAGCCATATACCCTTGGGTGAAGTTCACGCCAAGGAGTCTATGAATAGTTTTTGCCTCACGTCCTGTGGTTTCAGCAAGCCGTTTTGCAGCACGTCCTGTCGGTGCTGCAAGGGATACACGAAACCCTTCAGCCTCGAATACCCTGAGCATCGTTCTTACTGTGGTGGTTTTTCCTGTACCGGGCCCACCGGTAAGAACTAATACTGAATTTTCAGCAGCTTTTTTGACAGCCCCCTTTTGTTCATCGTTAAGACATATTCCGTCTCTTTTTTCCATCTCCCCCATGAGATTATCAATATTTCCCGAGACAGCCCGTGGCTTCACCGTTATCAGCCTAGAAAATCCCTGGGCCACATCGGCTTCAGCCCTGTAGAGATACGCTAAATATACAGCAGTCCCGCCCTGGATCATATCACGTACAATTGCACCTTGGCTTTCCAGTACAGGTATTGCTTCCTTGACTAGATCTTCTTCCACCCGGAGAATACTTGCAGCCTCCTTTATAAGCTCACTCTCCAGGTAATAAACATGGCCTTCAGATGCCAATTCATTTAAAACATATACAATCCCTGCAGTGACCCTTTCTATAGATGCCGGCTCAATACCAAGTTCGGCAGCTATTTTATCGGCAGTCCTAAATCCTACTCCGTGGATATCATCGGCAAGGCGGTATGGGTTTTCTTGAACTGCCTGGATAGAGGCATTCCCGTAATATCGAAATATTTTGATGGCAAGTCCAGGAGTCACACCATGATCAGCTAAAAAGACCATAACCCTCCTGATTTCCTTCTGTTCTTCAAACGCTTTGGTTATTGAAGCAGCTTTCTTATCACCTATACCTTCAACCTCTATAAGTTTCCAAGATTCATGTTCAATTACGTCCAGAGTTTTTATACCGAAGGATTCAACAAGCCTTTTGGCAGTTACAGGTCCTATACCTTTAATAAGCCCTGAACCAAGATAGTTTTCTATACCCTTTACTGTAGCAGGAACTATAGACTCATAACTTTCTACTTTGAACTGCTTTCCATATTCCGGATGGTTTATCCATTCACCCTTCATAAGTAGGGTCTCCCCAATAGTTATAAAAGGAAATGTACCGATAACCGTAATAATCCGGCGCGCCCTTCCTATGGAATCCCGACCCTCACAGCTGATTCGTGCCACAGTATAAAGGTTATCTTCATTTCGATAGGTAATTCTTTCGACTGTCCCTTGGATAGAAACCATATGAACCCTCCGTACCATTGATCTTCGAATTACAGGATACCAGAAATCACACTCTTGGAATCTACATAATTTCGGAAAGTCCTACAAGCTCATACCCCATATCTGTAAGCTCTTCAATAAGACGGGGAAGGGCACCCAACGTTTGCTCCTTAACATGAAGCAATACAATGGATCCGTCCTTTACCGAGGACGTTATACGTTCCCTTATAACAGCCTCTCCCGGATTCCTCCAATCATCAGGAGTAAGATTCCAAAGGACAGTTAAGGCACCCTCCTCTTTTGCAATTGCCTTGATTTCATCGTTATAACTCCCATAGGGAGGGCGAAACCATCTGGGGATAACCCCGGTCGCTGATTTTATGGCATCCTGAGCCCTTTTTATTTCTTCCCTGACTTCTTCGATATCAAGATCCCTTAAGTTTTTATGGGAGTAGCTGTGATTACCAATATCATGACCCGCTTTTGCCACTTTCTTTGCAACATTTGCGTAGTCTATAACACGCCCTCCGACGAAGAAAAAGGATGCTTTAACCTGATATTTGGCAAGGATATCGACTATCTTCCCGGTAATAACGGAATCAGGGCCGTCATCAAATGTTAGTGCAACCTTCCCTTTAGATCTTGGATCTTTTTCAGGAATTCGGGAAATCCTTTCGTTTTTTAAAGCCTGAACCGATTCTTCCGTTACGATAGTTTCAGAGGCGCCGGTTGGCGCCTCCGAGCCTCCATCACTATCGCCTACCGGGTATGGAATACCCAAAGGCGCTTGAACATAAACATCCCGGAAACCATTGCTAATCTTTACAGTACGGGTGTTTTGATCCCAAGTATACCAACACCCAAGGATTGGCACGAGATCCCTGGCGGGCATCCATGCCTGATCCCACCTTATTACAATATCCACAATATAGCCGTTTACAAGAGTTTGACCTTTAGGATTCCAGTGAACAGTTGCCTTAAATGCTTCTGCTACCGGACGGACGGGTACCATCATTATATCATCGAGAATAAAGCCCCTCAGATGGATATCTTCATATCTAACTATGGTTAATTCACCGAGCGGCTTAGTATCACCTGAACTAAAAGCACCCGCCGATATCTGAGTAAAACTAAAAATAAAGAGAGCGATGGCAATTATTATAGAGGTCTTTCCATATTTGATCCTTGCCAATTCCCCTCATTCCTCCCTTCCGCTTTTACTTACAAAACAAGCCTACATCTATGTCTATTCGCCGTCACCCCCAAACATGGTAGGTTTGATGCAAAGACTTCAATAAAATATCATGCGGCTCAAGTTACAAATGCCTATACCTGCAAAGAGATTTACTGATATATTTATTTCGTCATAAACCCGGGCTTACCTCCTATATTTCCCTTGCCATTTCTGCCTTACCACCCTATCCAAGTTTTCTCCGGATATCCTAAAACAATGCAGGACCAGTTCTCCCAGGACAGTGACATAAGAAACAACCACGGCTATAATTAATGTGGATATAAACAGATAAATAATAAAACCGTATGTATAATTTAGCTGTAGCGCGGGTACTACGTGGCATAATCAGGGGTGATAGTATTGGAAACTTCATATAACAGGGAGAAGACGGGGCAAGAAAAGAATAGCTGTAAAATAAGATCTGAAAAGCTATATACAGGTAAAACCAAAGATGTGTTCCTGGAGAACGATGGCAACATCCTTCTTTATTTTAAGGATGCCGTAACCGGTACAGAAGGAAAGATTGATTCCGGGGCAAATGAAGTCATAGGCGAAGTCAAAGGGAAAGGAATTGCCTCCCTTCGTCTGACGATCTATTTCTTCGATCTATTGCAAAAAGCGGGTATACCTACACATTTTATCAGTGCGGGCCCAATCGAAAATACAATCCTCGTAGAATATGCCCATTCTTTTGATTTAGAAGTTATTTGCAGGGAAAAAGCATGGGGGAGCTTTATCCGTCGTTATGGGAAATATGTAAAAAAGGGTGCTCCGTTGCCTTCCCTTGTAGAATTTACACTAAAGGATGATGAACGTTCAGATCCATTGATCACAGAGGATGCCCTGGCAGCCTTGAATATCATAACCGAAGAAACAATAAAATACATGAAGGATACTACACAAAAGGCAACAACTATTATTAAAGATAACCTGGCCCTACACGGCTTAGAGCTTATTGATATTAAATATGAATTTGGTAAAGTCAAAGGCAAGACAGTAATTATTGATGAGATATCCGGTGACAGCATGAGGGTAATGAGAGACGGTAAAATCCTTTTACAAAAGGAACTTGCCCGGGCTCTCCTAACATAACAACATGACAGGGGACAGGACTACTAACACATTGTCATCGTTCTCGTAGTCGGTGTGTCAGTAACCCCGTCCCCCCGTCACCGCCCAGGAGGGAGCCAGAAATGACTATCAGGAATATAGTAAAAATCGATGAAGAAAAGTGTAATGGCTGTGGATTATGTGTAATTCCATGCGCAGAAGGGGCTATTGAAATTATTAACGGCAAGGCAAAAGTCATCCGGGAAGAACTCTGCGACGGTGCAGGATTCTGCCTGGGTGTATGCCCCACAGGTGCTCTTACCATAGAAAAACGGGAAGCCGCACCATTCTCAGAAAAAGCTGTAGCCGAAGTTGTAAGTGATCGCGAAGAAGCACACATGATACAAAGATGCTTTTCCTGCAATTCAGAAGAGGGCGAGATTGCACTCTTCCCCTGCCGTCTCAAAGGTAAAAGCCTGTGGGTATGTGCTAAATGCCTACCTAAACTTATACACGGCTGAATTACTTGGTGACGGGGGGAGGTGACGGGGGGACGGGGTTACTGACACACGAATGGTGGGGACGATGACAATGTGTCAGTAACCCCGTCCCCCCGTCACTCCCCCGTCACTTCCGACCTAAAAGACGCTTTAGGATGTATCCAAACAATCCCAATATAAGCAGTATCCAACCAAACCTTGTTAGATAACGGTTTATAAGAGGAGCGCTAATTAATAATTTTGTAAGACCAAATGACCATACACATGCCCAAATAATATCAGAAAGAAAAAGGATCCTAAGCGTATCTAAGGCATCATGTCCAGACAAACCGAGCACCCAAAATACTTGGCTGTATCCTACCCCGATCCAGCGAAGCAAAAAAAAGGTAAAAGTAGATTTTATATCTTTTTTAGGATTATCTAACTTTAGATATGATATGCGTGAAAATATTTCGGAAACAATAGGATAACGGTTAACTATTCTGTCCCGGATGAAAGATCCAAACTGCCTAAACACCATATAACAAGCAGCATGACCTGATACAGTAAAAAAACCTGCATACAGCCCGGCAAATAACCATGGCCAGCCACTTTTTTCTGCTGTACTTGCAAGAAAACCGAACACAATCGGTGACGGAATAGGAACCCCGGCAGCCATCAAGAAAAACCCTGTCCCGATTAACATCATTGTTCCCAAAGAATTAGCCGGCATATCAGTGGAATAGCACCATCACTTTTACCTAAAAATATTCAACGGAGAACTCTAAACACGTAACAGCCCTGCCGCAATACCCTGATTCACCCTTATCTATTTTATAGTCTATTTAAATAATGTCATAGCGTCCCTATATAATGAATCGGGAACTGTTTTAATTTTTGCTGCCACTTCAGCTAAATCCACTATTTTTATGGTACCTTCCAAAAACGTTGGCATTTTACCGAACTCACCCTTATGAACCAAATCAGCAGCAGCTATGCCTAAACGTGTTGCATGGTATCTATCATAAACAGTAGGTGAACCCCCCCGTTGAATATGACCAATTGTTGCAACCCTTGTCTGAATTCCGGTTTTTTGTTCAATCTTCCTACCTACAACATGTCCTATTCCGCGAAGTCCTAGTCTGACATGGCCAAAAGCATCAACTTCTGCTTTATCATCATTATCAACACCAGACAATTCTATGCCTTCGGAAACCACAACAACGCCATAAGGCCTTCCGGATTTTCTCAAATCCATCAAATGCTCACACATGGCATCTATATCAGGTTCTACTTCAGGGATTAGGACCCAGTCCGCCCCGCCTGCCATAGCTGTGATAAGTGCTACCCACCCTGCATATCTTCCCATAACTTCCAATACTAATATACGCCTGTGAGACTTTGCAGTGTCACGCAATCTTTCCACGGCATCCACTGCAACAGTAACCGAAGTATCAAACCCAATACAGTAGTCGGCAAGGTTTACATCGTTATCCATTGTTTTTGGAATCCCAATACACCGGATCCCCGCCTCATTAAGCCTATGTGCAACCCCCAGAGTATCATCGCCGCCGATTGCGACTATTACATCAAGGCCGAACTTTTTTGCGTTGGCTTTACATTTTTCCACATCCCCTTCTTTCTTGAAGGGGTTTGTTCTGGAAGATCCCAGCATTGTACCGCCTATGTATATCATTTCCCTGACATCGCTGACACCAATAGGTGCAGCATCACCGTTTACCAGGCCTTTCCAGCCTTCCTGTATGCCAAAGACCTCATAACCATAATCAGCGGCTTTCATAACAAGTCCGCGAATAGCAGCATTAAGACCAGATGAATCCCCGCCACCGGTCAGAACGCCTATTCTCTTAATTTCAGACATATTACACTATCATCCCTTCTTTTTATTTCCACCGGCATAAAATATAAGAAATCCTAGGCCTTGCCGGAACATCCAAACAGCCTCATCTTCGCCTTTATGGCCTCTTTAACGTATTCCCTTCCCACTCCGGCAATCTTCCTGGGATCTATTTCATTAGGATTCTTTGCCAAGGCATCGTGCATACCCCTGGTAAATGCCTTATTTAATTCAGTTGCTATATTAATTTTGCATATACCTGCTTTAATTCCCGCCTTATACCCTTCATCTGTAACTCCGGAGGCCCCGTGTAGAACTAAAGGAACACCTGTGAGATCTGCAATTTTCTTTGTCCTATCAATATCAATTTCGGCTGCTTGTGATTTCATACCATGGATACTCCCTACTGCAACAGCCAAGAAATCAAGGCCGGTTTCTTCAACAAACTTCTTTGCCTCGTCAGGATCGGTCATAAAGGCCTCAACTTCCTCCATAGTCACTTTCCCCGCATCAGGCACCTGCCCCAGCTCAGCCTCGACCGGTACGCCGACAACATGCGCCATTTCAACAACCTTCCGGGTAATAGCCGCATTTTCATCATACGGAAGTTTCGACCCGTCATACATAAGAGATGTAAAGCCTGCTCTCAGACACTTAACATTCTGTTCAAAACTTCTGCCGTGATCAAGATGCAACACCACAGGGACTGTAGCCGCCTCAGCCAACGTCCTTACCATCGCAACAATCATTTCAAGACCTGCATATTTAATTGCCCCCTGGCTTGCTTGGAGTATCACGGGAGCCCTTTCCTCTTCAGCAGCCTCAACAATTGCCTGCACATATTCAAGGTTATTCGCATTAAATGCGCCTACAGCATATCCCCCTGCCTGTGCCTTCTTAAGAACTTTCTCACTTGTAACCAATGGCATAATTCAATCCCCCTTTATGTATTTACCGCACCCGGTTTCCAGACATCGTAAAATTACTCCGATCCTATTTTGAGATCGAATAATACATACCTTATCGGGTCACAATTGCGCCGGGAAAATACATCGACACATCCCCTGTTACGCATTTGAAACCCGAGGTATTACAACTTATCTTTTACTTGGCAAAATCATATATTCTTCTTAGGGAACAAATTTCATGCATAAAATTGGAAGATTGCGGTTATATTCTGTGAACTTTTAACATATTTGTAGTCCCAGGGATTCCGGTGCGGACACCTGCAGTGAGTATTACCAGATCCCCCTTTGTTACTACCCCAAGTCTAAGTGCTGCATCAACTGCGATATCTAAAATTTCATCAATATCTTTAGCTTTCCGGACAACTGTAGGAATTACACCCCATGCCAGTGACAACTTTGCCGCGACTCTCGGGTTGGGAGTAACTGCAACTATCGGAGCTATCGGCCGGTACTTTGATACCATTCTTGCTGTAGCCCCTGATTCAGTTAGGGTCAATATAGCTGCAACCCCCAGATCATAGGCAGTTTGAGATGTAGCATGACTGATAGCATCAGCAACTTTTCTCGAAGAACCGATAGTTTTCTTAAGAACAATATCATCCCAATCAAACCCACCCTCGGTACACTCGGCAATTCTCGCCATTGTTGCAACAGCACTTACAGGGTACTTACCTATCGTTGTTTCCGCAGAAAGCATAACTGCATCGGTCCCGTCGAGAATCGCACATGCCACATCAGTCACTTCTGCTCTGGTAGGCCTAGGATTTGATACCATAGATTCTAACATTTCCGTAGCAGTAATCACAATCTTACCTATGGCATTACAACTGCTGATAATCTTTTTCTGTAAAAGCGGGACCCTTTCAGCCGGCATTTCAATACCTAAATCACCCCTGGCAACCATAATCCCGTCTGCAACCCTTAAAATAGATTCTATATTTTCCACCCCGTCGGAAGATTCAATCTTAGCAATAATAAGTGCATCAGACCATTCCGCATCAAGGAGTGCGCGGATACGTACTACATCATCAGTATGCTGCACAAATGAGGCAGCAATAAAGTCTGTTTTCATTTTAGCCGCAAATTTTATGTCGTCCATGTTTTTACGGGTATCCACTACGGAACTGACTCCTACCCCAGGCACACTAACTCCTTTCCGTGAGGTTAAGATCCCGCTTGTAGCTACATGACATAATGCTTCCTCTTCACGGACTTCTTCTACAACTAATTCAATTAAACCGTCATTGAGATAAATCTTACTTCCCCCGGATATATATTCAAGAAATTCAGGATGGTTAATATAAACCTTTTTTTCATCACCGTAATCATTGCCTGGGATAAGGGACAACATAGCCCCTTTAGTAAGCTCCACACCATCGTCCTTTACAGGTCCAGTTCGTATTTTCGGACCTGCAAGATCGACCATAATCCCTACATGCTTACCGTAAGCTTCTGCAGCCTCCCTAACCCTATTAATCCTTTCGGTATGTTCTTCGTGAGTACCGTGGGACACATTAATACGGGCTACGTCCATACCTGCATCTATCATATTTTCCAGCACCCCTGGGGCATCTGTAGATGGTCCGAGAGTTGATACTATTTTAGTTCTTCGCATGTCCTCCGGCCCCCTTTTATGTTTTCTTTCTGCAACGCATTAATAGAATTAGATAGAAATAACCCAGGCTTACATCTCTGAGAGTAAAGCGGCTACCTGACAGAATTCATCGTTAATCGGCTTTTGTGAGATAAGGATCTCCTTGATATCAAACATCTGAAATTTTTCTCCGACAATTCCTGTAAACTCACCTGTGCGCCCTTGAATCAGAGCATCTACAGATTTACTCCCGAACATTGTCCCAAGCAATCTGTCTCTGACAGTGGGGGTCCCACCCCTTTGAATATATCCCAGAACTGTAACGCGTGTTTCAAGATCTGTGTATTTCTTTACTTTTCGGCCTATAATAAATCCAATACTTTCATTGCGGGATTCTTCAGGTGCGGAATAACCCCAAACTCCTTCCGCCACTACAATTATACTATGAGTTTTTCCCCGGGCATAACCTTCTTTAATGCCATTGCAAATATTACGTATATCAAAGGGCCTTTCAGGAATTAGAATATATTCTGCACCTCCTGCAAGACCTGCAGCAAGGGCTAAATGACCTGTATTGCGGCCCATGACTTCTATAACATTGTTTCTACCGTGCGAACTCGCAGTATCCCTAATCTTTGTTATAGCATCAACAGCTGTATTAACTGCCGTATCAAAACCAATAGAACAATCAGATAAAGGAATATCATTATCCACTGTTGCAGGGATACCTATCACCGGAACCCCGCAATCAGAAAGGGCTTTAGCCCCCTTTAATGTGCCGTCCCCGCCTATAATAACAAGCCCTTCGATGCTTTTAGCATCAAGCTGTTGTATTGCTTTTTTTTGACCTGTACGGCTAACAAATTCAGAGGATCGGGCTGATCTGAGAATTGTTCCCGCTCTTTGTATGATATCCCCGACGCTGCGGGAAGTCATCTCGAACATATCCCCTTCGATCAGTCCCTGAAACCCACGATGTATCCCAACTACTGATAACCCATGATAAAGCGCGGTCCTTGTTGCTGAACGAATTGCAGCGTTCATACCAGGCGCATCTCCACCACTGGTAAGAACAGCGATACGCTTCAATTCCCGTCAGTACCCCCCTCAAGATCAAATGCATCAGCCCTAGCTTTAGCATCCTCATTACCTGATGCAGCCATAGGCAGATCACCTGGGGGTAACTCCCGCACGGAGAATTCACCTATCCTACGCAATCTTGCATAACGCCTTTCAATAAGTCTACGGGTGGGTATCCCGGATAATTCATCTATACCCTTAATAATAGATTCACGAATGATCTTTGCCATGGCATCGCTGTCCTTGTGGGCAGCACCTTGAGGTTCAGGGAGTATCTCATCTATCAAGCCTTTCGCCTTCAAATCCGAGGCGGTAAGCTTCAACATCTCAGTGGCTTCCTGAGCACGGGAACCGTCCTTCCATAATATTGCAGCGCACCCTTCTGGTGAAATTACGGAAAAATAGGCATTTTCAAGCATAATCAATTTATCCCCCACCCCTATGGCAAGGGCGCCTCCGCTTCCGCCTTCTCCGGTAATCACTACAATGACAGTGGTAGAAAGCTTTGACATCTCTGCAATATTGTGAGCAATAGCAACACCCTGCCCTCTTTCTTCAGCCTCCACTCCCGGATATGCACCGACAACGTCTACAAAGGATATTATGGGTCTTTTGAATTTCTCAGCCTGCTTCATTAATCTTAAGGCTTTACGGTATCCCTCCGGATGCGGCATCCCAAAGCTGCGTGCGATATTTTCTTTAGTATCCCGACCTTTTTGTGTGCCGATGACTGTTACGGGATGGCCTCCAAGATCAGCAATCCCGCCGATAATCGCTTTATCATCACGAAATGATCGATCCCCGTGCAATTCGATAAATTCGTCAAAAATAAGCCGGATATATTCCAGAGTTGTGGGCCGCTTGGGATGACGGGCTATCATTACCCTCTGCCACGGCGTAAGATTTCCGAAGATATCCTTGCGTAATGCATCCGATTTTTTTTCCAAGACAGCTATTTCGTCAGAGAGATCAATTCCTTTTTTCAAACTGAATTCCCTGAGATCCTCTATTCTTTTTTCCAATTCAAACAAAGGCCTCTCAAATTCCAAGGGAGTATTTATCATCCTGTATTCCGACGCCTCCCTCCATGGAGAGAAAGTAAAGATCTAAGGGTCTTTCTCATATTTCGTCTGTCTACAATCATATCAATTAAACCATGTTCCAATGCAAACTCGGCAGTCTGAAACCCCGGGGGCAGCTTTTGCTTTATTGTTTCCTCAATGACTCTTTGACCTGTAAACCCTATGAGCGCCCCGGGCTCTGCAATGATTATATCACCAAGTGATCCGAAACTGGCAAAGACTCCTGCTGTTGTAGGGTTAGTAAGGACAGAAATATATAAAGTCCTTGTTGAGGACAGCCTACCACATGCCGCTGCAGTTTTTGCCATTTGCATTAAAGAAAACATACCTTCCTGCATCCTGGCTCCGCCTGAGGCGCAAAAAATAATAACCGGCATTCTTTGCCTCGCTGCCCTTTCAAGAAGCCGCGTAATTTTTTCACCTACCACCGATCCCATACTCGCACCGATGAAAGAAAAATCCATAAATCCAACCAGGGCAGGAAACCCTTCTATGCTCCCGATACCTGTAATAATAGCTTCTTCAAGCTTTGTAGTTTTTCTTGCTGCCTCAACCTTAACATCATAGCCGGGGAAATTCAAAGGATCAACAGTAATAAGTTCTTCGTCATATTCAACAAAGCTGTTATCATCAAGGGTAACCAATATTCTCTCAGAAGCGGACAGCCTGAAATGGAACCCACAATCACTGCACAAACCCTGATTTTCAATGAGTTCCTTTTTATATAACATACCTCCGCATTTTTCACACTTTGTCCATAGCCCTTCGGGCGTGTCCCCCCGAACAGTCCCTGCCTTAACAGTCACAGACTTCTGCTTACTCTGAAAAATTCCTTTGAGATTAGGCATATAACCACTTACCTTCCGAAAGAACTCGCAATCAATTCATGTGCTTCTTCAGCTTCACTCTCCGGGACTAAAACTTCAACATTCGCAGAATCACCCATATGTGGTACTCCCAGAACCCGAAGCGTCACCAGCAAGCCTTCGTTTTCCAATAATTCCTTCATCATCTCAGCAGTAGGTTTATTAGGCGCAATATAAATAACCGTCCACATCCGGTGTCCCCTCCTTACCGAATAAAGGAGTAGTATTGTAAGTATATCATCAGTTTTCTATGGCAGTCTTCCCTGCATGAGATACCCATAATTCAGGGGCAACGGATAGAATTGCACTTCCGTCAGGAGTTTGAACTTCTATAAATACCGGAATATCCCCGGGATTACCTTGCATCCTCTTTTTAAGTTTCCGGAAACCCTCTTTAGTAATACTGCCGGCATCAACGGAAATTACCACTGCATCCCGGGAAAAAGGAAGAATTGTGTTAGCTATCAACTTCAAACTTTCCTCCCCTGATTCAAGACGCCCCTC
>JAAZLO010000138.1 GCA_012689375.1 Bacillota bacterium
AGGTTTTTGTTGTAAAAATCATTAAATAGGTCTTTACTGCTGAATGAGGATAAAAGGTTTTATCTGGTAACTCTGAAATCTCTTCTATATTGTACATATCTAAAATAAACCTTCTTAGACTTTGTTTCTCACCACCGCCAAATGTAAAATCAGCAGTTAAAACGATAAATAAGTCACCGTTTGGATTTAGATGTAACAGTAAGTTTTCTAATGCAGCTAAATCATGCTGCCTGGAAATAAAACTTTCATCTTTTACCTTATCCCTAACTCCAAAGACTGGTACTGAGAAAATATAGTCAAACTTAGCACTTATAAACCCGTATTCATAAATGCTTGTATTTACAAAAGTTGTGTTAGGACAATCTTTGAAAATGTAATCAGCTAGATCATATAATCTTTTATTAGTAAAAGTTAAGGTAAAATGCACGCCTTCATTTTTACTTATTAATTCCATGATGCTACCACTATGCTTTTCACACTCTGTGATTAACACTTTTCTCGCATCACTCTTCTCTAGCTTTTCTTCAAATTGTCTAAATACAATTTCAGGTATGAAACCATTTTCAAAACTATCAAATATTTCCCTTAGTTCAAAATAATTAACCTTCTCTAGTAGTTCTGCATATTTTTCCAAATCAGTTTCCCTAATATTAAATTTATTTTTTAAGTATTTGGAAGTGTTCTTTAAAGATTTTTCATTTCTATAATCAATGGCTAGGTTTTCAATTATTTCCAAAAGATTGTCTGAACCCTTGATATTATAAGCGGAGTTCAATTTTTTAATTTGGCTGAGGATATCTTTTTTATTCACTCCATTACCTCCTAACTTTTCATCTGATTATATTATATATCCTAAATTTTAGTATGTCAATACCAATTTCTAATATTAGTGATTTATTTTGTGGTAAGTTTATAATTTTCATCTATCTAGACTACACAACCCTACTAATTCATCTAACCTACATACTCGACCCTAAAATACCCTTAATTTCAGACTTGTTCCCTAAAACAATAAAAATAAGGGTTTCCAAGATTAGTTTCTTATGCAATGTAACACTGCATTTCTTCTAACACTTGAAAACCCTTATATATCAAGCCTTTAACCCTATTTTAATTTTCCATCCTAGACATTAATACCACACACTCAACATGACTCGTATAAGGGAACATATCAAACCTAACACAAGCACCCGCCTCAAGATGAAGTAAATTTTAACCTTCTTTAGCGAAGAAAGTTGTTCTACAATGTGTGTGAGCTAATCGAAGCTCGTACCTCTCTTTATGTCCGTTATACTTTTCAAAGATATATGACAATGGTATAAGATTATACGTACCATCTAGAAACTTAGTATACAGTTGATTAATAATAAGGGATTCAAGCAAATCCGATTCAATTACTGGAAAATCCTTACTGGTCATTGCAGACTCCACCATTATTCCTTTATGTGGTGCCACCTCCAAATATCCCAACCCATGATAGATGTTATCTTTATCTATTCCAATTCTCGTATTCGGGTAATAGTAAGGGATCATTCCATCTTTATATTTCTGAGTTATTTTCTTTTGTAGATGATAATTAAAATCGTACGGTTTAACGTCTTCTGAATCAGTGGTAAACCATATTGAATGGGGATCGAAGACTTCATCCATCGGAACAAGACCATTGTCTTGTGCATCGAAGAAGGCCTCCCGCAAAAACCATACGTCAATAAGCCAGTCTAATAGCGAAGCGGTGCGGTATCTTCGGCTTAAATAACGAGAATTAATTCTGAGTAGCGGCAAAGAATTGATCCTACATAACTGATTTTTCATGCGGTCATTTCTTTTTTGTCTTTCATCTTCAAAATGATATTTTCCATCAATTTCGACCGCAAACAGAGGCATAAACCCCTTGTCATATATCACAAAATCAAAATGAGCCTTTAATGCATAATTGGCTAAATCTCCTTTTGTTTTTTTAAAGTCAATAAAAAAAACATCCGCAAGTCGGACTTTAGCAAAAACATGAACTTCATGTTTTTGGCATCTACTACTTAAAATACTATGAGTGATTTCTTCATATTTATTGACAAATAGACGCATTTTAATCAAAACCACCTCCGGAAAATAACCATTTTCCACAGTTTAAAAGTTGGAATATTATAAGCTAATGCTTTAATTATCTGATGTTTATCTTCTTCATCTAGATACAACGTCCTCCTTCGCAGCAATTATCATTTTTTATAAAATCAATTTTTATGTATGCTAACATATCACACTTTAGGGAACGACTTTAACTTGATCATATTTTGATCATGCAATTCGCATAACAGCCCAGTATTAGCTAGACATAGCAACATATACCAATAGAATAAACCCCAGCACACAGCCCATAACGGCACTAAACAACACTAAAGAACATTCGTTCTATCGAGTCCCACCTTCGGCACCATAGAGAAACAGACCCCGGCTTAACGGGGTCTGAACTTGAAGGAGATTTGACTAAAAGTAGGCAAAAATTACGGTTCA
>JAAZLO010000040.1 GCA_012689375.1 Bacillota bacterium
GATCTCGAAAACATGGTTATAAGGGCTGTGGGGAATCCAGAAGCCCGTTTTAACGAAGATTCCCTCAGAATGCCAAGGGCGATTCGGCTCGCAGCCGAACTTAACTTTAATATATCCCGGGATACCCTGGAAGGAATAAAAAATAACTGTTTTACTATCAGCAGGATATCACCTGAACGAATCCGGGACGAACTATCTAAAATGTTATTATCTCCAAGGCCCGGTAGGGCTTTGGAGTATACCTACGATACTCATCTCTTAGACTATATCCTTCCTGAGCTCTCAGATTGTGCAAAAACTCCGGCGTACCATGGGAGCCCCTTTACCGTCCTTAAACATAGTATTGAAGCTTGTGAAAACATAGAACCCAAACTGGGGCTGAGGCTTGCTGCATTGCTTCATGATATTGGAAAACCTTTAACTATGATATCAGATAATACCGGTAGGCTTCGGTTCCCCAACCATGAAGATGTAGGTGCCGATCTCGCAAGAATTGCCCTGAAGAGGCTTAAATATCCCAAAGATCTGACTTATAAGGTCACCACACTTATAAAATGGCATATGTTCCGATACCAGTCTTCCGCTTCCGATAAAGGGATTCGCAGGTTAATCAGATCATTGGGCATCGATAATATTTATGATCTCGCTAAATTACGCAAGGCAGATAGAATAGCATTAGGCCTTGACCCTGACACCGATAACAATATGACAGCCTTTCTTAAAAGGGTCAGGATTGTATTGGAACAAGGCCCGATATTTACAGTAAAAAACCTTGCAATAAACGGCTATGATGTTATGGAGCTTTTAGGCATACCTGAAGGCCCTGAAGTAGGTAGGATTCTCAATAAACTCCTTGATATCGTTTTAGAGAAACCTGATATGAATTCCCGGGAAATATTATTAGATGTAATCCGTCCCATGACAAACCAAAATTGTTAAAAAAAAGACTGCATAGCGGTCTAAAAAATTGGCTGGGGCGGGAGGATTCGAACCTCCGCATCCAGGATCCAAAGTCCCGCGCCTTACCGCTTGGCTACGCCCCATTATTTGTTGAATTATAAAGATATCCCTTAGCATCACGAGTATAGCAAAGGCCTTCCGGCTCGTCAAGGCTACCTAAAAATCGAAACCGCAGAATGGCTTTAGCCTTTTACATGGCGATTCACTCAATGGGAAACTGCTTCAGAATCCTGCATTTGCTTCTCAAACTCTCTGATCACCACAGATTGAATTTCACTCCTGGCCTCAGCTGTAATAGGATGGGCAATATCCCTGTAACCTCCGGCCCCTAATCTACGGCTTGGCATTGAAACAAACAATCCTGAGGGGCCTTCAACTATTTTTAACTCTTTTACCACAAATGAATCACTGAATGTTATAGAAGCTATGCCCCGTGTTTTCCCATCGCTTCTTACAGGCCTTACCCTTACTTCAGTAATATTCACCTTATACGCCACCACCTTCTATAAAAAATAGGAAAGTGGGTTGCCTGGCTATATTCTATATAAGGGAATAAGTTCCTCCCGCCATTACAAAATATCACCTATCCGAGGGTTCAAGGGCTCTTACTGTTCTTTCCCTTAATTATTCAGGATCCGCTGTACGTATTGGAGATCCTTGGGCTTATCAACATCAAATGCTATTTCCGGATAGTTTGAAATTAGGCCTCTGGCCTTAACTCCTGTAGTGGATTCCAGTCTGATTTCTAAATCTCTGATAGACAAACGTTTCATAAGAAATTTTATAATCAGCCTTATCCCAAGAACGGATGCCATCATCCACGGTTTTTTTCGGGTGGCTATTGCCTGATCCAAAAGCTTACCGCAGGCTTTAAGAGCGGAAGGCTTTGTCAATACGATGTTTCCGCTTGTGACTGTCCCGTCTGATATTCTCAGGTAAGTACGTTCTATCCCCGGAAACTTCGATTCACAGACTTCTTTTCGGATAACCGGAAAGTGTAATTCTCCTGGGTATGCTTTTGCTTGTGCAAGAAGATCATTAACTGCCTCACAAGTAAGGAGCGGTATATCCCCTGCTACTATAAGTGCGGGCTTATCAGAATCCAATCGGGCAAGACCCGCATTTAAATTCCCAAGCAATTTACCCGGCCCCTCCACAACAACAAGATTAGGTATGGAATGGCAGATGTTTTCCGATACTTCCCGCGGGCATACAAGAATTATCATGTCTATTTCTTTACACGCCCTTAAAACATCCAGAACATAAGAAACCATTGGCTTGCCCCGGATACTAATAAGCGCCTCATATTTTGCATCGTCACATTCAGCCAGCTTCCCATCATTAGAAGCGGAGGCCAGCACAACTGCATTTACCATATATACAGTACCTCCACATAACCGAGGGTACCCTCTTTAAATTTTATACCTTTTTATATTAAGGTTTCAATATTAATATCGGATATTAATGTCGCTGCATATTAAAATATCACAAAGCATCATAGTCTGGGACAAAAATTACCCCCTGCGAAACAGCCTGACAAATGAGAGCTTTTTCCTTCCGTAGCCTACTCACTGCATCAGATATTTTTTCAGCCTCCGCCCTGCTGTCGGTGATACCAAATACAGTGGGACCGCTGCCTGACATACCGATCCGGGTTGCACCGGCTGCAAAAAGAACCTGTTTTGCCTCGGCAATTTCAGGCGCAATCGTTAATGCGGCCGGTTCTAAATGGTTGATAAGTCTTGAAGGAATACTTTGTATGTTACCTTCTGTAATTGCCCGGGAAATCCTTGAGGTAATATCATTTGTCTCAGCAAAAGGATCATAAACCCCGGTACCCATAGTAGACTCATTAAATTTGTTATAAACACAGGCGGTACTTATTTTAACCGGTGGCGTACTAATAACAAACCATAAATTATCAGGTGTCGGCAAAGATTCCACTTGTTCGCCTTTCCCCCGGATAACCCCTGTCCCGCCTTTAATACAAAACGGGATATCAGCACCAAGGCTTTCACCAACAGACATTAATCCGTCAGGACAAAGGTTTGCCCCCCATAAGCGATTAAGTCCGACAAGAAGTGCTGCTGCATCAGCACTTCCCCCGCCTAAACCTGCACCTACCGGGATACCTTTAGTTATATTTATTTCTATAGGGGCCCTCACCTGAAGGAGTTTACTTAAAGCAAGGGCTGCACCGGTTGCCAGGTTACTGCGATCCCGTGGAATATCCAGGTTATTACATGTAAGCCTAATATCAGTTTCTTTTAATCCGCCCCGGGAATAGTTAGGGGAACCGGTTCTGAGGTATATTTGATCATGAAGATCAACAGACTGAACTACTGACTCTATATTATGGAACCCGTCTGGCCGGGCTCCTAAGACCCTGAGAGTCAAGTTTAGTTTTGCCTGCGCTTTTAGAATTATATGTTTCAAGGATGCCATATCCTCCGTTATTTCGTATTACGCCATCCTAAAGTGAAATTTCATGCTGGGGAACCTCACGCTTAAACAAACCCCGGAAAAAATCCCTAATTCCCCTTGACAGAACTGTCAAAAAGCCCGCCTTGGGCACATCTTCCCCGGATACTACATTAACCTGCGCAATTTTTTTATCCTCAAGAGAAACTATGACCTCCCCGATTTTTTCCCCCTTTTTAATCGGGGCCCTACGTTCATCAGGGATAAACTTACTTGTTATGAAGTTTGCCTTACCCTTTTCTACAAGCATTGAATAGTCTTTATCAACATCTGCAATAACCATTTCCTTGCGTCCATTTGGAATTCTGACAGATCCGATATTTTCGCCCCTGGTTGCAAGGACTACCCTATCAAATTCACGGAACCCATAATCAAGTAGCTTTACCACATCATCGAGACGCTCATCATTTGAGGGAAGCGCCATAACTACTGCTATAAGCCGGGTACCATCTCTTTTGGCTGTAGCAGAAAGGCAAAAACCCGCCTCATTAGTCATACCTGTTTTAAGACCGTCAAGCCCCGGGTATTTAATTACAAGTTCATTTGTGTTTCTAAGGAAAGATTCCTTATGCTTTGCCCTGGGATGAAGACGTTGGAGCCAATCAGTCCAGGTTGAAGTCCATTCCAGGATTTTTGGATGTTTTGTAATAAGTTCCCTTGACATAACGGCAATATCCCGGGCCGTACTATAATGATCCGGTGCAGGAAGCCCATCGGAATTTCGGAAATGGGTATTTTCCATACCCAGGGCTTCAGACTTCTCATTCATTAACCTAACAAAATCTTCTTCAGTACCTGCAATATATTCAGCTAGGGCAAAAGCTGCATCATTAGCTGATACAATAGCAACCGCCTTCAGCATATCCCCAAAACTCATTTCTTCGCCTTCCATGAGCCAGATCTGGGAGCCTCCGATTTTACTTGCAGCAGTACTTGTGATAACCATATCATCAAGGCTGACTTTACCTGCTTCAACGGCATCCATAGCCAAAAGCATGGTCATGATTTTAGTGATACTGGCAGGCGCCAACTGCACATCAGGATCCTTTTCAAATAATATCTGTCCTGTATCAGCATCAACAAGTATTGCAGATTTTGTCTTCAGCTCCGGCGCAGCTGCGTGTGATATCTGTGCTGAACTCAGCATCAGCATAGACATGATAAGCAGGCACAGCCTAAACCATCTAATTCTCCGGGGATACATACGACAACCACCTTTCCAAAACATTACACTTCCCTTTTAAGCAGCCAAATTCAGGGCTGCTACTTAGAAGAACGGTCATCATTTAAGGGTGGGGTACATGTTACTTGCCTAAAGAATACCAACCGATCACCTACCGTATTTTACAAAGATTGTAGGATTTTAGAGATACTTGTTGTTTATTCTGTACGTATATGTTTTTTCCCCCTAATGAAAGGAAATTTTCACGCCTCCCATAATATACCCGAAATGGATTTAACTTACACATAATAGAAATCGAAGGTGAATCCCTTTATTTCACAGCAGATAAAGATTATTATAGTATGGATCATCATTAAAAAAGGTGGCTACCCCATGCTTAAAAAGATCAATGCACTTTTTAGCGCACAAGACATGACTTTGGGGAAACCCATGTCTACTCTGTTAAGATTCTCCATACCGTTACTCGTCGGTAATTTTGCACAACAAATGTACAGTACTGTAGATTCCATTATTGTCGGGCATTACGTAGGCGACAAGGCATTATCATCAATTGGCACGACCCTTCCAATTATCAATTTACTTCTTGTTCTGCTTATGGCAATTTCCACAGGTGCGGAAATAATGGTAGCACAGTATTACGGAGCCAAGGACAGGAAGTCACTCTCACGTTCAATCGGTAATGCATTAACTTTGGTTTTCATATCTTCCCTTCTGGTTATGGCTCTTGCCATACCCCAGGTAAAGTTACTTCTTAGGCTTACAAACACACCTGCGGAAACATTTGATATGGCCCATTCTTATCTTACTACTGTCCTTTGGGGGGCCTTAGGCCTTGCATTCTATAATATAATCTCCGGAATCCTACGCGGACTGGGTAATTCAATATTTCCGTTATTAACCCTGCTACTAACCTCAGGCCTCAACGTGATATTGGATGTCTGGTTTGTAGCAGGTCTTGGTATGGGGGTAACAGGTGCAGCTTGGGCAACAATTATTTCAGTGGCTGTCTCTGCAATAATATGTATTATCAAATTGTGCAGAATGGGAGATATAGTGCAAATTAATCTTAGAAATCTAATCCCATATAAAAAACTGATAGACCAATTGTTACGGTTAGGATTGCCGGCCGGTATCACACAGGCTGTTTTTTCGATGTCCCTAGTATTCGTGCAGGCATTAGCTAACAGCATGGGTTACCAAGTGGTAACTTGTACCACTGCAGTTATGAGAATTGATGGCTTTGCAATGATGCCGAACTTCACTTTTGGCATGGCTATTGCTACTTTTGTCGGTCAAAATATCGGGGCTGACAGAATGGATCGTGTTAACCGCGGATCAAGGGATATGCTTAAAATAAGTTTAACGACATCCTTCATTTTAGTAGCCCTGCTGATTATATTCGGCAAACATCTTATAAGCATGTTCACCACAACGGAAACTATTATCGATCTTGGGGTGAGGCAAATTCGCATATTGGCGGCAGGCTATATAGCTATGGCTATTACCCAGGTTTACAGCGGTATCATGCGAGGTGCCGGTGATACTATGCCTTCTATGTGGATTTCTATGCTTACAACTGTCGTAATACGTGTACCTCTTGCATATCTTTGGGCATGGCTCACAAAAAGTGAAACATACCCGGCAGGATCACCTGATGCATTGTTCTTTGCGCTCCTTATAAGCTGGGTTATAGGGGCTGCCGCCACATACATCTGGTACCGCCGGGGAATCTGGAAGACTAAATCCCTTATACCGTCCCAAGCATCTCAGGTAGTATAGGATGTAATAGTGTCACCCCCAGGAATCTTTGGCTTTTTGGACTAATTCGAGTGTGCGGGCCTTTACTTCTTCCGGAGATGCCTTTACTCCGGCAGCACCTGTGGATTCAGCAGCCTCTGCAACAGCAACCGCCACTGCGGGGGCAACCCTTTCATCAAAAGGCCCCGGGATTATATATTCACTGCTCAGTTCCTTATCATTAATGATATTGCTTATGGCATAAGCTGCAGCCAGCTTCATATCCTCATTAATTTCTTTCGCCCTTGCATCAAGAGCACCCCTGAAAATACCGGGGAAAGCCAATACGTTATTAATCTGGTTCGGGAAATCAGATCGGCCGGTTGCAACAACTCTTGCCCCCCCTGCTCTTGCTTTATCAGGCATAATTTCAGGGACAGGGTTCGCCATTGCAAACACCAAAGGATCCTCAGCCATATCTGCAATCATTTCACGGGTAACACATCCCGCTATGGAAAGACCTATAAATACATCAGTTCCTTTAAGCACATCCGGAAGTTGTCCCGAAAGGTTCCGGTGGTTAGTGATTTCTGCAATTTCATCCTTATAAGGGTTCATACCGTAAGTCCTGCCTTTGAATATAGCACCTTTGGAATCACAAAGAACAACATCTTTAACTCCCAACGTCATCAGAAGTTTGGTAACGGCAATCCCTGCAGCACCTGCACCGTTTATTACCACACGAATTTCAGATACATCTTTTTCAACTATTTTGAGGGCATTAACCATTGCGGCACATACCACTACTGCGGTCCCATGTTGATCATCGTGGAAGATTGGAATATTTGATATCTTTTTGAGTTTCGATTCTATTTCAAAACATGCAGGTGCCGAAATATCTTCCAGGTTTATACCACCGAAGGTGGGTTCTAAGCATTTTACAATCCTGACAATTTCATCGGGATCTTTAGTATTAAGGCATATAGGGAACGCATCCACTCCTGCAAATACTTTAAATAGCACCGCCTTTCCTTCCATTACAGGCATACCTGCGTGGGGTCCGATATCTCCCAACCCCAAGACTGCGGTACCGTTTGTAACTACTGCGACCATATTCCCCTTTGATGTATATTCATACACTTTTTCGGGATCAACATGGATCTCCTTACAAGGTTCTGCTACACCAGGGGTATAAGCGAGACTTAAATCCTCCTTGTTTCTCAGGGGAGTCTTACTAATAACTTCAATTTTACCCCTGTGGGTCCTATGCATTTTTAGCGCTTGTTCTTTCAATGTCATAAGGGCCCCTCCTTCACTTCTATATATATTGCCCTTAAGTATATGACAGTCATGGCCTGGATTCAATTCCATTTTTGTAATTCAACAAAACCCAGCTCATGATCCTTCTCCTTCAGCAGTATAAGGGACAAGGCTCTTTTTTATACGGCCTACACCGCCATGTGGATCAGGTACATCACCGTAATATCGCGGAATCACATGAATATGCAGGTGAAATATGGTATCAAAATAAGTTTCTACATGTCTTTTAGGTACTATAAGGACATGACCTTGATTTACGGGGTAATTATCAAAGAGGGCCAATTCATTTTCGATAAGTATTTAATTCTCCGGAACATTACAAAACACACACTCCTGCAGCAGCCTCACCCCTTCTAACACTCATCTGCCTCGTTCATTATTTCATTATGATGGGCCACAAAAAGCATCCGCTTGAAGGGTAGTACATCAAAGGCTGCCAAATGAGTTCTACCTATACCGGTTGCCGCTATCACAAGCCCTTTATCCACTCCTTCCATATGGGCTTGCTCTAAATAGTATAATGCCTCAATTTAAACCTCACGTGGCTCTGACTTTATTGGCGGTGCAGGTAGTACTGGTTCCTCCACCATCCTAGGAAAAACCGGCTTTTTTCACTGTAGTGTATATCCTTCAAGAACTCCCGGTGTCACCGATTTAGAACAACAGTAAAACAACTAATCAAACGCTTCAGAAAAACGTAAATAATCATTAGAATGTTCATTTTTAAGGAAACGATAGTTCCATTCAATGCCTGTACTCAAAGCGGACAAAGAAAGATTAGATAAGCCAACAAATATTCCACCTTCATCCCTATAATCAATATATGACTTAGGATGAAATGCGCTTATTCACCCGTCATAAAAATGGATATCAATTGCAGAACCTAATTGATTGTAAAGGTAATATATGGCGGGAGGATCCGTGATAGACAGACAAAGACCTGTCAAAAGTTGAATAGGAACATTGCGTTTTGTGGCTTCTTTTAATTTTGGGGTGAGCAATTTCGCCCCTGATTCAATGACAAATGCTACAATAAACCGCAATCTGTCAGCTTGGGAAATCGCACTTTCCAAGTGAGGGTGCAAAGAATCACCTCGACCTATTATAGCATTTATTACTATTTGCACCCCATAGCATATCCCATTTAAAAGGCCGGCCGATATTGCACGTATTACATAGAATATCAGTTTTTATTCAAAACAGATGGGGCCATCACAGGGGTAACCGCAGGGCTCTCAAAAGGGCCTGAAACCAAAGCCTCCCAATAATCAGCTTTATCCTTTATAGAATCGTATGAAAAAAGAACAATTCCGGATGTTCCGAGTTCTCTTGCAGTTTCAATTTTTTCTATACATCCCATAGGATTATCAAGCATCCGGTAGACTCCGACACCTGCCAAAACCCGCTCACCAGAGAAAGGTTCGACAGCACTCTCCATATATGTAGTAAATTCGTGAGTATCCGGAGTATATACCATCGGCACGATAAAGTCTACAATATCTTCTTCAATCCATTTTTGCCAATCCTGCATTTTTCTGTTATACGAATCATTAATATCAGGGAGTACAGCACATGATACTGCTATATGCGGCTTTATTTTCTTAATGTCCGAATAAACTCTACGCACTGTTTCAGTTACCTGATCGCGCCTAAATTCATCCCATTCGTTATTTATATTCCCCAAAAGGTCTTTTCCGTCCACAGCTTTGTTCCTGAAGGTTTCCGGGGCCTTCACAATATCAATAGGATCATAGCCTGTAAGATCCTTAAACATTTGTCTTGCAACCTTACTGTAACCATATGTTTTGCCGGGATATCTAATATAATCAAAATGGACACCGTCTACATCATATTTAGTAATTACGTCCATAAATACCTTACGTACATATTCCTTTACAC
Source organism: Bacillota bacterium (assembly GCA_012689375.1). Lineage (GTDB taxonomy): Bacteria > Bacillota > SHA-98 > UBA4971 > UBA4971 > UBA4971. Next base: position 9,581 of record JAAZLO010000040.1, read on the forward strand.
CTTCTATTGCGGGATCTAACATTATCGAAACGATTTCATTTTTAGCCATCTTGTGGGTATAATCAAAAGTCGAAACTGAATCGGAATCCACCAGGCACCACTCAGGATGTTGGGTCAGCACATGATTTTCCTGATATTTTTTACGGCCTAATTCTCCTACGGTAAAAGCATTAATCCAAGCATGCACGTCTATCCCGACCGCGTGTGCCCGCTCTATGCAAAAGGCCAAGGGATCAAAGTCTTCAGGTACACCCGGCACCTTAGGAATAATATCGCTCTCATAATACGCCTCCCCGCGCCCGTTAACTTGTACCAATAGAAAGTTAAAATTATTCATTGAGGCCCTATCAATTACTTCTTCAATTGATTCTTTAGATTTCATACTCGTACGTACAACCCATAACCCACGATATTCACTGTCCATTGCAATTTCCGGTTCCTTATAAGTCCCGCCACAATCTTCTATGGAGTTTTCCATGGGAAGATATATTACCCCCGCTATTATAGATAAAATAATCAGAATAAAACCTATTTTGTGTTCCGGATTCCGTTTAATAAAAGCTCTAAACGAGCGTATAAAAGGGTTTTCCAATGTATTAATAAACATCCTCTCTTATCGTGGAAATTTTAATAAATATTGATAAGCCAAAATTCAATGTGAAAAGGGAAATACCTGCTAAGTATTGAACAGCGTAACAGAGATTCACCATGAAATTATAATTTTCCGGATCTGCTTGGCATAAATAAGGGGTATCCTCACTATAATGCTAGTATAATCCATACGGGAGAGGATGGACGGCATGACCGCATTATTAAGACTTCGGAAGGAAGCAGGGATAAGCGCAAAAGAACTTTCAATGCGGACAGGGATCCCCTTTGAATTAGTAGTCAAAGCTGAGCTGGGTATTATAGAACTCCGTCCACAACAAGCTACTAAGATTATGAGCGCACTCAACCATAAAACATCCCGGAAATAGAAAGATACCAGAATGTATTTATTATCAGGAAGAAAATTTTTGCTCAGCCTGCTTACAATTATCAGTGTTTTAGTAGTGCTTAGGGGTATGTCTGATCGGTTAACTAGCGGGACCTCCCTTTTTTCGGAAAGATTCGTAACTATCCACCTTAATATGCTTTTATCTGAGCGGGCCCAATCGATTATTCAGGATAATACAGATATATTGGTACCCCATTACGATTTTGATTCTATATATGGAAGATGGGCCTTTGAACATGAAACTAGAAGATCTTCATACCTCCGGGCATGGAGTGAAGCCCGAAATATTGATTTAGTTGATACAGAAGTTGAAATTGAAGTCTATTCGGTGGAGCCGAAAGAAAATGTTCTTTGGGTTGAACTCGGCGAAAGTATGAAGATCTCATACCGGCACAGAACCCGGCCTGAATCTGATCCTGATTGGTTTGGTATCGGGGCAGAACATTTTTTAGAGCTCGTGATGAAAGAAAGAACCTGGGCCATAAGAAAAGATTGGTATCTGGATCCTTTAGATGTGGATTTTGAAACCTGTGTTTCATGCTTCCCTGATATTCCTGTTCAGGCTTCCGGGGGAAACGGGGACGGAAAACACATGTACACCTACAATAGGGAGAATGCCGTGGCCTATGCCGATAAGTATTGCGGCTTGGCATGGGGATGCGGTAATACCCGTAAGTATAACCCTAAATATAAAGACTTTACAGGGCTCGGCGGGGATTGCACAAACTTTATTTCTCAAGTCTTAGGCGATGAAGAAGCTGGTGGATTACCTATGACCTATGCTTGGAGGTACCTTCCACATGGCCCCGGCACAGGAGCAACACAGGCATGGGCGCAGGCATCAGGCTTACTCAACTATATGCTTGGATCCGGACGGGCAATATGTATTGCCCGCGGGACTTATACACACCTAGTAACACCTGATGAAATGTACTTACAGGGCGCCATAGGTGAATTGAATAAGGGGGATCTTATCGCTTACGAAAAAAAAGGGCGTATCTGTCACTTTGCAGTAGTTGTCGGTTCAGATTCCGGCTCGTACCTCCTGGTGAATTCCCATACAGCAGATCGATACCATGTCCCATGGGATTTAGGGTGGGATCAAAATACCGTATTCTGGCTCTTAAAAATTGTCGGCTAGCCCACTCTACCTGGCAAATGTACCGAAAACCCCGCTGAGCACCCCTATAACCCGCAGTTTATACAATACTTCAGTACAGAAGCAGTACTATTATGAAGGATTCAGGATTAATATGAAGAAGAATGTTTTCGTACAAAAACAACATATATCAATTGGTAACACTTTCAGTAAAAGGGGGTTGTTTTATGGATTCTGTAAGAATTGTGACGGACAGTACAGCTGCCCTACCGAAGAGTTGGCTTAATGCCCACAATGTTGCAGCTGTACCTTTGCTCGTTACCATAGAATCAGAAATTTATAAAGAAAGCGTCGAAATTACAAATCGCGATTTTTATGCAAGGCTTAGAAAATTAAAGGAACTTCCCACTACTTCCCAACCATCATCAGGTGATTTTCTCACCACTTATAAAAGACTCCTTGAGGAAGGCGCTAAAACCATTATTTCTATACATATCTCCACCGGCATCAGCGGAACTGTTAATTCTGCATCTACCGCCTCAGGAATGGTAGAGGACCCTGATGCCGACATAGTTGTTATTGATTCGAAGCAAACAGGGCCTGCCCTCGGCTTTATAGTGAAGGAAGCTGTGGCACTAGCTGAGGAAGGGAAAAGCAAGGATGAGATCTTAAACCGTATTTACCGGATTATGGATTCTATGAGAACTCTTTTTGTCGTTAATGATCTTATGTTCCTACATAAGGGCGGGAGACTGTCAGGCGCCCAAGCAATAATAGGATCTCTTTTACAAATCAAGCCTATCCTTCATTTTATTCGTGAGGACGGACGCATTGAAGTATTAGAGCAGGTCAGGACTGAAAGAAAAGCATTGAAACGAATTACCGATCTGATGATAAATGAAGGAGGCGGAGATAGGCTTCCCACAAATATTGCTATAGCATATGCAGATAACATCGAAAAAGCAAAGAAAGTGGCGGATTCATTGGAAAAGGAATTCCCTGGAATCGGGGCGGAACCGGTGGAAATAGGACCTATTATCGGGACCCACGTCGGACCCGGACTAATCGGATTTCAGTTTTATTACGACTAATACCATATCAACCCTTCATGGCTTTTTATTAATTTTTTAAAATATTGTAAGTATAAATCACAGGCCGTCCCAAGGGACGGCCTTAGTCGTATCATGGTTTTCAGGAAGTATACAGGCTACAAGGGTTGGAAGGGCGGGCTATGCCCTGCCTGTCCAGTCCCTTGACTAGTTCCGGTAGGCGCCTGGCTGCTACCTGCATGGGTAAGACCGGATTGAAATCCTGCCCTAACCCCAGCTTCTGTTTCTTCTATCAGTGATCTTTGGGCCGCCTCTATCATTCTGCGGACCATTTCCCCGCCGACCGCACCACATTGGGCTGAAGGCAGGTTGCCCCAATAACCCGAATTTATAATATCACCGGGCAAATTAAATTCGTTTGCTATTTCAAATTTAAGCTTATCAAGGGCTGCCATGGCCTGGGGAACAACCGGACGATTCCTGCTGCCTGAACGACGTGCCATTAAACTTCACCCCCTCCACGCTTTCCTGCTAATAGTGTCACACAAATACATAAACGTATGCTGGGAAACCTATGGAGGGCTTCCTATATATTTTATTACAATTTTAGGGCGGGTTTTTTTTAGCAGCTTCTTCTGCGATGCCTTTTCTGGCAGCTTCTATCATCCTTTTGACCATTTGGCCGCCTACAGCACCGCACTGTCTTGAGGATAAGCCTTCCCAATCACCTTTCTCATAAACTTTTTTGGGAAGATTGAGTTCCTTTGCAACCTCATATTTAAGAGAATCCAGTAGATGTCCGGTCCGAGCTTTTACAGGTTTTTTCTTCCTGGCCGGCACTGGGCGTTCCCTCCTTATTACGTGTTGCTTTATATGTTTCCCAGAGGAGGTTAACCATATGTGATATAAACAGGAAACCAGGTCAGCTATGCAGTTGCACCCGATAAAACCCATAAGGCAATTCCAAGAATACCCGCCAAAAAAATACAAATTATTGGGTGTATCTTCATCTTAAATATCCCAAAAACAATTAACCCGATTATTATTATTGTCTTTAAATCGATAACAGATGCCTTTGCCGTTGATAAGGCTGCGCTTGCTATCATTGCGGTAACAGCAGCCCTTAATCCTTTTGAGACAGCCTTTATAGACGGTGTATCTTTATATTTTAAAAACAAGGAAGCCAAGGAAATGACTATTAAAAACGAGGGTAGAATTACCCCGGTTGTGGCAAAGGCCGCACCTAACGTCCCCGCCATTTTATAGCCGACATATGTGGCAGAATTAACTGCGACAGGCCCGGGAGTCACTTCTGCAATAGCGATAATATCTACGAATTCATTCATAGACAGCCATTTATTCGCCTGTATAATCTCCTTTTCTATCAGGGGGATCATAGCATAGCCTCCGCCAAAAGTAAAAAGGCCGATTTTTGCAAAAGTAAAAAGCAACTTAAATAATATACCTGTCATGATTTTGTTAACCCCTACTGTTCATTGATCTTATTATTTAATTTTTGAATTTCATCATCTTTAAAAAAGATATAACCTATAACACCTGAACCGATAATTATGAATATAGGATGAACATCCAGTATAGCAACGGCGATAAAGGCGGCAACACAAATGGCGGCGCCTTTAAAATCGCGAATTGCAGTTTTACCGATAGTAATTGCAGCACTTGCCACAAGTGCAACCACTGCAGGCCTGATTCCGGAAAAAATTGCTCCTACCACAGGGGAATTTGCAACTTTCGTAAAAAACATGGCAACAACAAGGATTACAATAAAAGAGGGTAAAACAGCACCTAACAGAGCCCAGATTGCACCTGAGATCCCGACAAGCCTGTACCCTACAAAAACTGATGTATTAGCAGCAACAGGCCCGGGGGCTGTTTGAGCCAAAGCAAGTATATCCACAAAATCCTCTTCATCAATCCACCCTTTCCCATCTACTACTTCCTTTTGTATAAGGGGAACCATGGCATGGCCGCCGCCGAATGTGAAAAGGCCGATTTTAAAAAATGCTATGAAGATTTTAAGTAAAAGATGCATATTATATTTCAATCCCCCTATCGATTTTAATCACCCTATAACACTTCGATTTTCTTTCTGCAACCTTTGCTAGTATTCCTGCCAAGCATAATTAAGGAGGATTTCGCAATTATTTGTATAATAAGTCTTTTCCATGGCATATCAAATGATAACATAAAAGAACCATAAATTCCGGGTGATACACAAACTGTGATATATAAGAAATTTACAAAACGGAGGTATCGCAATGCAACTCAAAGGATCCAAGACAGAAGCCAATCTAAAAACTGCATTTGCAGGGGAATCTGAGGCCAGGAACAAATATACATACTTTGCTTCCGTGGCACGCAAAGAAGGTTACCAACAAATTGCCGCAATATTTGAGGAAACGGCCGAAAACGAAAAAGAACACGCAAAATTATGGGCTAAAGCATTAGGTATGATTTCCGACACCCCGGCTAACCTTGAAGAAGCCATCAAGGGGGAGCATTATGAGTGGACCGAAATGTATGAAGAATTTGCCAGAGTCGCACGGGAGGAAGGGTTTGAAGATCTCGCTATATCCTTTCAGAAGGTAGGCGAAGTTGAAAAAGCTCACGAAGGGAGATATAAGGCACTGTTATCAAGGATTCATGACGGAACGACCTTCAGAAGGGATGAATCTATTAAATGGCATTGCCGTAATTGCGGATATGTACATGAGGGGGCTTCCGCACCTGAAGCATGCCCCGCCTGTAAACATCCGAAATCATTCTTCCAGCCGTTAGCCGAAAACTATTAGTATCCTAAAGAATTCAGGGTAAATATATGGTGAGTTATTTATAAGAAGGGGCGTACATAAAAACGCCCCTTTATCATTACCTATATAATTTAGAACCTCTTAATCCGGACTGCCTTCCACCTATTTCCGCAACATTTACATTCCATCCAATAAGTGCAAAGTTGGCTTTGCCCGCTCGCAGTAATCCCAATAGTGTATTCCCTACCTGATTTCTGCCTGCACTTAGGACATTTTCTAAGCATTTAAAACCACCTTACTTTCAGAGTTTGGTCCTCCTGCAACTCCATATTAAACACTATATTATAGTCCTAAGATACTGGAAATGCTCCGAAGGGCTCCTAATTCTTCAGAAGCTTATCCTTGAAGCTTTTACCGTCGAGGTTTGCAGGGACCCCCAAAAGCTCCGCAATCGTTGAGCCGAGATCCGCAAAAGAAGTGCGCGCCCCAAGAAACACATTATGTTTTATAGGTGAACCGTACAAAAGAACCGGGACGTTTTCCCTGGAATGATCAGTGCCCGGGGTAGTGGGATCACAGCCATGATCTGCAGTTATTATAACAACATCCCCGTCTTTCATAATTGCCTCCAAATCCTGTACCATTTTATCGGCTTCTTCCAAAGCACGAGCATACCCCGGGGGATCGTTTCTATGACCATAGAGCATATCAAAGTCAATAAGATTGGCTATTATTAAGCCTCCCTCATCTTTTTTCATAAACCTGATTACAGATTCCATTGTTCTTCTGCTGTCACCTGTATGATCTGATTCGGTTAATCCTGAAAAGGCGAAAATATCTTCTATTTTCCCAATTCCTGTTACACTCATTCCCGCTTTTTTCACAAAATCTAAAAGGGTTTTACGCGGGGGTTTTATGGAAAAATCCTTACGCCTTTCAGTCCTCCTGAATCCCCCCTCAACGCCTATAAAGGGACGGGCAATAACCCGGCCCACACCATGTTCACCTGTGAGGATGGATCTGGCAATACGGCAAATCCTGTAAAGATCCGGAACAGGGATAATATGTTCATGGGCTGCAACTTGAAATACGCTGTCAGCAGAAGTATATACTATTGGGTAACCTGTCCTTAGGTGTTCACCACCTAATTCATGAATAATCTCAGTACCTGAAGCGGGCTTATTCCCCAAGGTTTTTAGGGAGATTGCTTTTTCAAACCAATTAATTATCTCCGGGGGGAAACCTTTTGGATAAACGGGAAAGGGCTTGTCTAAAATAACCCCTGCAATTTCCCAATGACCTGTAGTTGTATCCTTCCCTGGAGATTTTGGGATCATCTTACCGTAAGCCGACAGTGGTACAGATACAGGCTTCACCCCTAGGATAGGCTCACCAAATGCAGTTGCAAGATTACCCAAGCCTAACCAGGTCAAATACGGCATCTTGAGACCCCCTACCGCTTTTGCCACATTACGCAGGGTATCACTGCCTATATCCCCATAAAGATAGGCATCAGGCGCCTCACCAATTCCTACACTGTCAAAAATAAGAAGGATAACCCGCTTAACATTACTGTGTATCATAAATAAATTGCCTCATTTAATCAGAATTCACTTTACCGGCAATTGCCCATAAATAAAGACTTGCAGTTGTTCCATAGGGACTGTATCTTCGCCTGTATTTTTCAAACAGTACATGGCTGATCTTTTTATGACCGTACAGCCTTTGCATCCCACGACGGATGGCGAGATCCCCAAAGCTTAATATGTCAGGGCGTTGCATGCAAAATATCATAACCATTTCCGCTGTCCAGGTACCGACCCCTTTTAAGGTGGAAAGCCTGGCAATGACCTCATCATCATTCTTCAAAAACAAGGAGTCAATATCGAATTCACCGCTCAGCACCTTATCAGCAAAGTCTTTTATATATTCTGCTTTTTTAAACGTAATACCATTTGCCTGTAGGTCTTCGACAGTCACCGCTTTAACGGAAGAAGGCGTTATATCTCCAAGGGTATTACACATTCTCTGCCAGACAGTTCTTTGTGCTGCTGTTGAAATTTGCTGTCCGACAATATGGCGCACGACAGAGGAAAACAGATCACTGTCCGTTCTTCTTTTAACCGGACCAATCTTATCAATCGCCGCCCCCAACTGTTTATCTCTTTCTTTTAAATGTGTTATTTCCTCTTCCCCATATTGGATAAACATAAAATCACCATCCGGTATCTTTAGCATAACACGAACTATGACAATTTTCTTTATTTGCCTGTAAGATCATTTAAATGCAGCAAGAGAAATGAAAAATAACCCTCGCTGCATTTAATTGATAAGTACCTGACAATTATTTTTATGCTAGGGAATTACTAATGTATCACCTACCTCTATCCTGTTAGGATCCTGAATATTGTTTGCCCTAACTATGACGTCTACAGATGTATTATATTTTTGTGCTATTTGAAACAAAGTATCACCAATCTGTACTACATATACCCTACCGCCTGAATCTGATGGTACCGCAGCCTCTGGATATGATTCTCCCGATCCCCCGGAGCGAATATCAACTACGGTGGGGACAGTATCAACCCTTGTCACCATCCCCCAGCCCCGTAAGGTCACCCTGACATTTGTAATCCTGGGTTGTATGGGAACTGCCACGACCTTAATTACGGTTACCTCCGCTGCTCCATAAAAAACAGGAGCTGCACCGGGTATACGTAATGTTACTGAAAACGGGACTGTTTTAATATAAGAGAATACCTTCTGACTGGGAAGTTCCGAAAAGAGTATAGTTATTCTCAAAGACCCCTGTACCACAATTACACCGTCAAGCACTAAAGTTTTTATAATTCTAGCCTGGGCAAAGGATTGTATTATCCTGCCGATATTTGGGTAATTACCAGGAATAACGACCTGTACGGTTATTGTAGAATCATCATGTATTTGGCCTATAATTTCTTCGACGAGGAAGTCCCGGGTTATAGGTACAAACGGCGGCGGAAGAGCCCCTATATCGGTTACCAAAGGAAGCCCCTTTTCCACCGTAACCACTACTGACACTTTAACTACTGCTCTCACCCGCAATGTGCGGGGGTTCACGATTACAGTATCTACTGTCTCAACCTGCACGCTTGCAAATGCAAACATGCCTTGTTCCACACCGGGCAGATCCACAATTACACTAAAGGGAATCGTCCCGTCTACTGAAAAGACAGGCTGCGCGGGGCTTAATCCTACATAAAGACTACGTGAAGACACAATTCCATCAACTACTGCCTTGCCCCTCAACACTTTGGTTCTGGTTACAGATGCTGTTGCTCCGGTCCTTATGATGGAGGCTGCACCTGATTTGTCAGACTGTATTGCAATTGTCCCGACGGCAATTGTCTGGGCATCCCCTTGCAATACCCGGCGCTCAACAGTAACGAGCTTTTGTTTGACTACAGGTGTCACCGGCACGGTGAGTGTAGGTATAATAATAGTTTTTGGGACTTTACTGATTATCGGAAGGACTTTTTCCCTCAAGACTTTTACTCTGACTGTAACCAACACATGAACCTGGACTGTCCTGGGATTAATAAGTTTAGATGTAACGTATACACTTGTTATTGCTACTTCAGGTGTCATTCCCGGGAAAATCCCATGGACATTAACACTCCCAAACAATGGTAGCTTCCCTTCGAAAAAATGGACAGGTTGTGATGGTGCGGTAGAAACATATGTTATATCTACCCCTACTTTTCCTTGAATTATAACAGTCCCAGACACAACTGAAACCCGGTTGATAACAGCATGGGCCTGAGTATCCAAAATTGAAGCTATATCTGGCTTCGGAGGCGGCACGGTGAGCTGACCTCCGGCAACTATATTTGCACTTACATCAGCAACAATAACTTCCACCTTTACTTTTTTGTGGTGAACACCGGAAATAGCCAAACCCCCTGACATTTCCCTTCCTCCCCCTTTGGTAACACATCTACCAGGATATGATATGCATAACCCGGTAAGTACGTCACTTAAAGTTCCGGGAACTATTTTAACCGGATGCCGTATTATCTCTTGGGAGAGGATATTCTATGTTGATATCATGTAACTTGAGGAAACCCAAACTAAAAACCAAATACGTACCGCTCATAACTATCCTGGTAATGATAGGCCTCCTGTCTGTATTTGCTTGGCCCGCACAAGAATGTTTTGCGAAGGGGCCCGGGGATCTTATAGATAAGCAGGCGCCTCCTTTTATCGTAACGGATCTTAATAAAACACGCATAGATCTTAACGACGCTGGTAAAGTATTTCTTATAGACTTTTGGGCCACGTGGTGCGCCCCGTGCAGAGAAACAACTTCGGTAATGACATCCCTTCATAACATGTATTCAGATCAGGGTCTTGTTGTTCTTGGGATTGCAGTAAATGACAATGAAAGTAATGTCAGAAAATATGTCAGCGAGCATGGAATCGTGTATCCTGTAATAGCACGTCAGTCAAGGGATGATACACCGCTCATTAAAATCATACAAGATTATGGGGTACAAGCTATACCCACACTTGTGCTCATTGATAAATCCGGTGTGGTAAGACATGTTTCAATCGGTGTAAGCCCTGATAGGGCAAAATTCCAGGAAGGACTGGGAAATCTTATCGTCGGACTCCTTAAAGAGGGACAGTAATGGGACGCAAACTATCCGGGAGAATTAATCACATACTGCTGGTACTTGGAACAGCCTCTATAATTATTGGTATATCAAGGAGGGAATTCGGCACTATCCTGCTTAATGCTTTAATATTATGTACGTCATGTATTGGGCTTAGGTAGATTGTAGGCTTAAATGAAAAAGCATGGTCGAAGGCTCGCAATTAATAGACATCCGCTAATCAGCGGTATCCTGCGAAAAGTAAATAAGAGATTAGTGACTCAGCTTATATCCTTGGCCTTCACCAATTCTTATATCTTATCTTTTTTTAAATTTTGCCCTGCGCCCGTCCTTAATTGCCATGCATGCCCACTTGCAATAATGGCTTGCCCTATCGGATCCGTTCAACATTTCATCGGGCAAAGAAGATTTCCCTTCATCTTAGTAGGATTCCTCACAATTATAGGAACCCTTATAGGGCGAATGACCTGCGGGTGGGCATGCCCCTTCGGATTTCTTCAAGATATACTGTTTAAAATCAGATCGGGCAAAAGAAAGCTCAGGATAAAAACAATAAACAGCGCCTGGAAGATAGTTTCTTATCCCGTTTTTATTGGACTCGTCCTTACCGGTGCATTTGTCACCGGGGAACCCCTATTTTGTAAGCTATGCCCGGCGGGCGGCCTTGAAGCCGGGGTGCCTCTTGCAATTATAAACCCATCGATTCGGGCTATGGTAGGAACCTTATTTGTTGTAAAGATTGCCATAGTATTGGTTTTTATAATCGCAGCAATTCTTATAAAAAGGCCTTTTTGCAGGTTTGTGTGTCCCCTTGGAGCTGCCTATTCCCTATTTAATAAAGTCAGTTATATACGTCTCGAGGTAGATAACGATTTATGTAATGAATGCGGGGCCTGCCGAAAGGTTTGCCCTATGGATATTAATGTATATCTTGATCCAAATTCAAAGGATTGCATAAAATGTCTAGAATGTAGTTTTTGCCCCGCTATTAAAGTTGTATATGGCAAATAGCACAGCGGCCCCGTATTTAACATAGGCAGGGCCGCTTTCCCATACTGATAGAAACAGATTGTCAATTTTAATTATGGATCCCGGTACCCCTGGGGAACTATCACATCAATAACAACATGTTTTTGTACCGTTTTAGTTACTTTTACGAATACCTCAATAATAGCATCAACCAGGAGATCCCTTGTACCAACCTCAGGATGGTGAGTCACCCCGACCGGCAACATCTGGACAGTGACAAACTCCACCCTTGGCCTTAAAAGGATATTCATACCGGGATAAGCCCCGGGTAAGTCCACAAATGTCGTAAAGGGAATTTCAATATGGGCATGGTGGACAGGCTGATCATGCTCAGCTGCGACATACACTATTTGTAAGATCAATATACCTTCTATAACAATTTTATTGTGAAGTGCTTCAGATCGCGTTATATCCACAACTGAACTGACGACCTGTAGAATCTTTTGGGCACATGGCTTTTCCCTGGGTATCTTCACTTCTCTCCGGATATTAATCTGGTGAGATTTTTCATTTACCACATCTTCTATGGCTACAAGCTGTCTTACGGCATTGATTGGGATTCTGTCTGATTTTACGTCTGTTACAACACGGATTTGTTGTATCTCGGTGACTTTTACAAAGATACATAGAATTAATTCCTGCAAAACCATATGACGATCTACAATAGACACTTTTACAAACTCTATACTGGGAAATATCTCAGCTATTAACCCGGGCACTGCCCCCGGTATTCTGATCTTTGCAAGAAAGTTAACTTCTAAATGCATATGATGAACAGGTTGATCAGGCAACGCGGCTACATACATGATCTGTGTTTTAACTTTGCCTTGTATGATTACAAGATCCGGAATAATTCGTATTTCATCTGTTATAATTTCGGTGCTGACAACACTTAATATTTTTTCGGCAGGCGGTTTACCAGCCGGCACAGGCAACATGTTGCTTAATATAACCTGACCTGTATTCTCTCCTCTGACACGTTCAACCCGGAAAAGTTGTTTATTGACTTTAACAGGAACGCTTTTAAACATAACATCAGTGATTACATCAAGTTGAACCAGCCTGATTACTTTTACAAAAAATTCTATGATAATTTCTATTTCTACTTTTCTCGGGGATTTTATCACAATATCTGAAAATTTTACCCGGGGCCTGAGAATAACTGTCATACCGGGTTGCGTTCCGGGTACATCGGCGAATTGCAGGAAGCTTATAACATGATCCATATGGTGAACAGGCTGATCCGGCAATGCAGCCACATATATAGTCTGGACAGTTGCAGTACCTTCAATTACTACCTTATTAGGCAGCGGTGTGCCTGTTGCTGACACTGTTATATTGGCTATGCTTAATATCTTCTCAACGTCAGGTTTCCCTGCGGGAACTGATTGAAGGCTTCTAATTGTAGCTGTGGTTACAGTCTCACCGACAACTTCGAAAAGCTTAAGTCGTTCCCTCCTCAGAACCATCTTCTATTCCCCTCCCTTTCAAACCAAGATCCCAAACTCAACACTAAATTTCAGGCTTAATTCCCCTGGGTGGGCCTACTATCATCCTTTAGGAGCGGGGCATGCAGGAATTTGGATTACTTGACCTACCTGAAGGTTCTCTGGGTTTATATCAGGGTTTGCCTGAATAATTGCCTCGACTGTCGTATTATATTTCCTGGCCAACGCCCAAAGGGTATCACCTGGTTGAATCGTCACCATGACAATGGTAGGCTGCGGGCACGGCCCTTCCGGGGGAACTGAAACAACAACTACATTGACAACTACATTTAGTTGCACAGGCTCAGTAACTTTTGCAAATACACCGACAAGGACTTTGACAGTAAAATGCCTGTCTTCAACAAGTTCAAAATCCACATGTTCCACAACTACACGGGTTTCCGCAGTGAATCCTTCATATGTGCCTGGTATTTCCACAAAAAGTGTGAACTTTACCCTGTTTGACATATGATGTACAGGCTGATCACCTTCAGGTGTTTGTGCAACATATAAAGTCTGGAGTTCAATAACACCTTCGATAATTACCTTGCCGTCAATAATTCTCCAGGAAGTTTCCTTCACTGAAGTATCAATGCGAAGGATACGTTCAATATTAGGTTTTTCCTTAGGCACCTTGAGTACTTCTTTAATAATTGTTTGGGCTATATCTTCTCCTATAACATCTTCAACCCGAAGCAAGCGCTTTTCTACATCAAGAACTTGAATTTTAGAAGTAACATCCGTTACAATTTCTAATTGCCGGACAACAGTCACTTTAGCAACAATTTTCAAAACCACATCTACCGTAACTGTACGGAAATCAAGTTCTGTAAAACTGACAGCCTCAAATATTATTCTGGCTTGGGCAACCATCCCGGCTGTCGCCCCCGGAACCTCCACAACCTGAGAAAACCTCAATTGAGTTGAGAAGAAATGAACCGGTAGTTTTGCACCTGAAGGAGTAGGAGCATGGGGTACAGCTGCATAAAGAACATCAACGTCTATCAGCCCTTCGACAATCACTTGCCCATCAAGGACCTCAATATCTGTCAGACGCGGCTTTGCCTCAACACTTATAACAGAATCAATATCAGGCTTTTCAAACGGCACTGTGAGCCTACCGGTTACTAAAGCCTGTGCATGAGCGTCTCCGATTACATCCTCAACCTTCAGAAGCTCCCTGGCAACCTGCAGATCTTTGGGTCCGGTTACCTCAGTTACTACCTCTAATTGTTCAGTGACAGTAACCTTAACCCTGGCGGAAATCACAACGCGTACATCAATAGTCCTGATATCAACTAAATCGAAGGCGACATCATGTATGTCCACTTGTACCCAGGCGTTCATTAAAGGCTCGGTTCCCGGCACTTCAGCAATAAGTTCGAATGAAACATCTTCCTCGAATACCTGAACCGGCTGTGCCCCTGTTGCCTCACGTGCTACATAAAGGACTCTTATTTTAGCTGTCCCTTCAATCAGAATCTTGTTTTTTATGAGTTGGAAGGATGTGGTCAGCACAATGACATCCACACTGATAATCTTTTCAGCGGTAGGGAGGGCATCTTTTATTTTAATGACTTCCCGCAGGACTTTCCGCGCCGTGGTTTCGCCAATGACCTGTTCGACTTTTAGGAGTTCCTCTTTGAGTTCGATACCCACAGCCATCTTTTTTCCTCCTTTCCAATTACACACACGGAGCCGTACACTCCTTTTTCATTTCTACTATATGCGGGTACCTCAATGAAATGTGCATATATTTCTAAATACAGGGGTACACCTTACGCATATTGAAAATGGTAAGTTGAAGAGAAACTCCGCATATATCCTTGCTACCTGACGGAAGGAATCCGTCCGCCTCCGTTCCGTATCACCTTAAAACTCACCCTGACCCTGGACCAGACCTTTGGATCCGTTTCCTCCAGATCTGCAATGGCAATACCCGCTAATTTATATTTTAATGCCAGCTCTGCATGGGACTTGATACTTTCTGCATCTTCAAAATACACAATATGACTCATACGGGACGATCTATATTTGAAGGCTTTTGATTCTCCACCGTCAACCTGCGAAATCACAGGGTTGGAAACACCTGTTATCTCAATAATTTCCCCGTATTTTTTTCGGGCGGGGGGTAAATCAGCGTTTACTGAAAATTCAACACCAAACCCGGGTACAACAATTACTAATTTCCAAAAATCCACTGTTCGTGTAAGATTATTTAATATAGTTTTTATGCAACTACCGGATATAATAGGACCCGGAGATTGAAATTCCGACGGATCTTTATAGGCTTTAAGAAAGATCATATGCATAATGGATGTAATCCCCCTTAGGTCCCGGAGACGGCTCCTTCGGTTTTTCCTATTGCAAGGTATAACCTTATTGTATAAAGACATTTCAATCCCTGATAATAACCCTCTCTTTTTCGCAATGGTTGTGGTTTTGCGAAAAAAGGACTGGAACATGTATATATCTTTTTCATGAAGACTGTTTATCGAAAAGATTAAGCCCTTCATTCGCTTCCGGGCGGCCAGGGCGGCAAGATTTGAAAAATTCCGTATTACCCTGGAATAGGCTTTACTGTCCGGGAGAACATCTGTAAGATCCTCAGCACTAATCACAGGCCATAGATCTACACCTGTCACCGACGCCAAAGAAACCATTTTTTCGTTAAGTTCACCCTGGATATTTCCATCGGCATTAAGTTGGAACCACCGAGGAGCAATTGCAGTTACAGATGGCAGTATACGTTCATAGGGTATTTCAAAATCCCCGGAAGATCCACAGGAACAAAACGCGATAAGGCGTAATACCGGGATTGTTAAACTGTCACCCTCCCTTACTTTGTTAATATCAATACGATTCGCGGTTATAAGTAATTCCTGGGGGACGTTATATTTCCGGGCAATACTTTGGAGGGTTTCGCCGTCTGCCACTGTATGATCGAGCTTCATCCGTTCAAGCCCGGATCTAAGAAGGGCAAAGACTTCCTTACCGCAGATGCCATCAACCCTTAACCTATGTGCTTTCTGAAAATCGAATACAGCACCTTTTGTAACAGTACCGTAGAACCCGTCACATTCCCCTTCATAGTAACGGAGGGCAGATAAATGCCGTTGAAGTATAGTTACATCCCGGCCTTTCATACCAGGCCTTAAAATCCTTTTCCAAAACATCTTCCCCTGAAACAGTGCCATGGGCAAAACGCCCTCCAAAAATTTAAGTGGACAGTAGCCACCTTAACTTGCAAACTTATTGTATGTCAGGGGCGATCTCCTTGTGACGTACTAATCATCATGGAATATGGAGGCCGGAGAAAAACCTGATAATTCTCTTAATGAGATCTGTTGCGACTAAAATAAATTGATTTATTCTGGTATCTTTTTGTTTATATGTAACAGGCTCTGCCCTTTTTCCTATGCTGATACCAGTTATGACCTGGAGAACCCGCTTTTCTAGGACAACCCCTTCCAATAGAATTGAGGCTTCTAGGACAATTCCGTTACCCGATTCATCCGGGAAAACCTCAATGTTCTCAATATAAAACTTTGCCTCTATACGCATAGAATCGGTGATTTCAGGGATCTCCATAAACACCCTAGCTTTATGATTTTTAGACACAGCCTGTATCTTTTCCCCGGATGACAAATAAACCCATACTGAGAGTTCAAAAGATGCAAGGGCGGAACGGTCAAATATTTGCCATGATAGGGATACCGGATCAACAGTGACCCCAAGTGGGTACTTGAAAATGAAATCCTTAACTTCACAGGGCACGTTTATAGATTTTCTGCACCATATATTGGTGACAATGCATTCGGCTTGGAGACTTTCACTTTCTGTTGTAAGGTAACCTGGCACCGCCGTTGCCTCCGCCCAACTTATGTAGTAAGGATCCGGCACATTGAATCCTTATTCGTAGGAGTATTTTCATATTCTCCGGCAAACTTATATACAAAATAGAAAGTCCAATGAAAGGGAAAAGATTGCCCGGGGACTGCCGGATAAGATCCCCGGCGTCCCCGGAGGATGCCGCCTTTATCAGGCGGGTAAATGTAAGACCGAAATTTCCGTAAGCCTATCAGTCCTCAATCGAAACACACGGATCCGCAGGGACTATCGGAATTTGAACATGTTCCGTTACAACTGTTTCTATAAAGACTATTACCTTTTCCGTAAGTTCACCTGTGGCAGGATCGAATTCCCACACAATATTTTCGACAAACGAACGATCCTGCTGATCCATTCCTTCCTCCACAGGGCACCCAGGGTTTATCGGCGGTATTTCTATCATTTCACTGAAAGGGATATCCTCGGCAATATGATGTACGAGATCGTCCGTGCCTACAAAGAATATTTGCTTATGAACGACTCCCTGGACTATAACTTTACCATTCTTGACTATTGATGTTATTTCACTGATTTGGGCATCAATATCTACGATTTTAATGGCGGGCAGGACCCTTGTCTCCTCAACCAGCTTTTGGGCACATCCGAACCCTATAATACGATCACTTTTAATGAGAGTCCCAGATTCACATACCCTTACCGGGACTCCACACGTCTCTGTAACCCCGACACATAAAACGAGGATGATTTTTTGTGTCAATATGCCGGTGGCGGAATCAAATTCGAATACAAGATTGTCAACAAATGAATGATCCTGTGAGTCCATCCCCTCGCGTGCACACGGTACTACTAGAAGATCACTGAATGGGATATCCTCTGATAAGTGGTGGACAAGATCATCTGTGCCTACGTAAAATATTTGTTTGTGGACGATCCCTTGAACCAAGACTTTTCCATCTTTAACTATGTGCTTTATCTGCGATATCCGGGGTACTATTTCAATTACCTTGATTGCAGGAATAACTTTAGTTTCTTCTATGAACTTTTGCTTTACATTTTCACCGACCACAACCTTCGTCTTAATCAAAGTACCCTCAGGACAGACTGCCGCTGAAAACTGCTCAGTCTCCGTTACTTTTACACATAGTTTAAGTATAATCTTTTGTGTTAGGGTACCGCTGTCCGGATCAAATTCAAATACATTATTTTCAATTACAGAAAAGTCCTGATGGTTCATGCCTTCCCTTACTGGACAGGTAGGATTCACCGGATCCACATCAACCAGTTCACTAAAATCTATATCTTCTGCAAGATGATGCTCTAATTCATCGGTACCGATATAGAATATCTGCTTGTGGACAGTGCCCTGGATAATAACTTTACTATCTTTTACTATGGACCGAATATTGGTGAGAACAGGGGTGATCTCTACTATTTTAATACCTGGAATAGTAATCGTTTCTTCTAAAAGAACCTGCTTTGAACCGTGGCCTATAACCTTTTCCACCTTAAGACATGCCGTTTGAACCTGACTATACCTCTCCATATTTAGCATATGCAAGCCTCCTTCCCCAAGCCTGGATTGTTTTTCTATCAAACAATTAAGAAAAATAGGTCGTGCCCGCCCCGGGGTCCTCCCCTCATCCCTTTCTTCATTCTGCACCGGCAGGGATGGACCGGGGTTATTTTGGGTTATTATTATATATCCCTCGTTATTTTGGGAGTTTGTGGCGTCTCCGCCGGGGGAACCTATAGTACTGTCTGGACAAGATGTAGGATCATCAAAGGGAGGTTCGGTATCTTCTGCCATACGTGTAGCATTTCCAATGCCCCATGAACTGGCAGTACATAACGTAAGATTTCTTTTAACCAAAGTAACGCCAGGATTAACTAGTTCCGGATCAGGGGTAATCATAAAAATAGAATTATCACACCTGTCCGGTTCCCTTCGATTGCCATGTTTAATATCACGGGATTTGTAAGCCCCGGACAAGATTTTCCTTCCGTGTTTGTTATACCTTATTATAAAAAAACCCAGGAGGAAAAGGGCAACAGCAAGCATTATTACGTGAAATTGCCATAGCCCTGTGAACAACATAATGTCCAATCCTCCCTTACGATGTTCTTCTCTATATCCTATTGAAATTCACCTAAAAATGTGATGAGCCGGGGCTCCCGCTAAGTTTTAAATGTAGCGTCGGTTACCACTGATACAGGTATAGGACCGACTGTTCCATTTACAACAACTACCAGAGGAACCGTCTCTTTAGTAACTGTATCTACATTAGGCCCGGTGAGATCAGTAACAACATCGAGTTCTACAAGATCGGGGGTATCGTCATCTACTACATCTGCAAGGACTTTCGTTTTAGTCTGGAAAATACCGGGTCCTGTTACATTTACCACTACCCGGACAACCCTTTCTTCAGCTGATGCAACTGTAACAATAATGATTATTAACTGCTGGATTTTGGTTCCCTGGCAGATAAGGTTTTGGACAAGGCTTTCCACCGCTGCATCCACTGTAATTTCTGCATTTTCTGTAATCCCCGGGACATCCACAACACCACTGAACGGAACTGTCTCTTCAATACGTCGGACTATATCACCTGGACCCACCACAAAGACATCTTTTCTAAGCGTCCCTTCGACAATCACCTGCTCACCAATGATTTCCCATACTATATTTTCAATTGAAGACTCCACTGATTTAATTTTATTGGCCGTAAACGGCAGGCAAACTGAGTTTTCTATGAGAAGTTGTTTTCGGGCTTCCACACCTTCACCGATGCGGATCCTCTCGAATTCTACGGTAACAGGAAGTACAGATATAATTATCCCCTCCGCACAAACCTGGGCAGTGCCTTCCCCGATCACCTGTCTGACTTTAAACAGGGAGCCTTCAGGGTTTTCCTCAACTCCGATATCGACAGTTGTTGTAATTATGACTTCAATATCAGCGAGATCTTTCTCTGTAATTTCAGTTCCGGTTTGCGAGGGATCGAATACAACAGGTAAAGCCTGAGCATTGACAATAACATTGAGCCCAGGCTGAATCCCTGGGATGGGTATAAAGGTGTTAAAGGGAATAGCAAAGGATTCTAAGACTTCTACATCGTCTTCATTAATGTAATAAACATCCTTTATGAAAGAACCTTGTATTATGACTTTATCTGCAATTGTTCTTCCTGTAACGTTTTGAACAACAAGATCTATGTCTTTAATTTTAATTGCAGGTTGCGCTAAAGTGACAGTGATTTCCTCCATAATCTGAGTTGAATCTATCGCTATAATCTCTTCAGTTTCAATTATTAGGTCTGCCCCCGGTACCGGGATTATTTCAACTGTCTGGGTAACCTTTGCAAATATATCAAGGACTATTTCCTGAAAAACTGAAGCACCTGTAGGTTCCAAACTGAAAGTAATGTCTGCCACAGTCGCATGTACTTGAACGTTCATTCCAGGTTCCGCACCGGGAATATCTATCATTAATGCAAAAGGTATGGCAACAGCCTGATGACGGCCGACCTGATTAAAGTCGATAAAGAAGATTTGTTTTAGAATGTTCCCTTGGATAACGACTTTATCTTCTTTTACAGAAGCCAGTGTAATCTCGGGATTCGCTCGGATTTCGGTGACTTTCACAGCAGGCACTATCAAAGTCACATTACCTGATTCGAGGATTTGACCTGTATCCTCCCCTACCACCTGTTCCATTAGTACCGGAGGTTCAGTGGAACCTTCGGAGAGCCTTACTTGTACAAATTGAGTAACTTTTACGTCCACGTCAATAATTATCTTTTGTGTTATTTGAGTACCATCAGGGCTTAACACTGCTATAACGTTAAATATAGTTGGTCGTGCATCTACCACTACTTCAGGGCCTGGTATAACCCCGGGGATTTCAACCAGGGCTGCAAAACGCGCACGCTCCGGGAAATGATGGACAATATTATCCTCCCCTACAAAAAATACTTGTTTTTGAACGATCCCTTGGACTATTACTTTATCCGGAATCACATGTGTCGCCACACTGTCAATATGGGCCTGAATTTCCTTTATCTTAATTGCCGGGATAGGCAATGTAATGGTTATCTCGGAACAGGCCCTATGGGTTATATCGGAACAACACCTCAAAGATGCATATGCCATAAACTTACCCCCTTGATTACCATAGATTTAGAAGGTAATCATGAAACCTTACACTATCCTATGAGCAAGTACCTGTTTTTGCCCATGAAAAATTAATCGGAATACGAAGAACCCGGCCCCAGGGGTGCCTCCATGAAAAAAGAAAATCCCCCTGTCCTTATGGGACAGAGGGATATATTCTATAGTTGCCCGCACAGGCTTACTTTGCACGCCTTCGGACTAAATCCTTTTCAAAGGCCTACCATGTACCAATAAACAGTTGGGTATACATGTTACCGTACCCGCCCCCGGCAGCAATTCCCACACCGACTTTGTCATATGACGGGTTAAGAATATTCTGGCGATGCCCGGCACTGTTCATGAGAGCTGAGTGTGCCTGGTCTACGGTTCCTGCTCCCGCCAAATTTTCCCCCGCGATCCGATAATTAATTCCTGCCGAGGTCATCATTTTAAAAGGATCTCCGTAAACCGGGGATGTATGGCTGAAATAATTGTTTGTAATCATATCCTGGCTTTTTTTGCGCGCCAAATCAACTAGTCTCAGATCAACTGTAAGAGGCGGAAGCCCTGCCTTTGATCTTTCTTGATTAATAAGGTTCACCATCCTTTGTTCATTTACGGTTAATCCTGGAGAAGGAGTAGGCTCCGGCTGAGGTGTGGGCCTGGGTGAAGGCTGGGGAACCGGTGTCGGACTCGGCCTAGAGGGCGTGTACGACCCGTTACTGCTATAATAGTACCAGGTGTTACCTGAATTGTAATAGTATGTCCCGTTCGCCGAATTCGAATACAATGTTCCATTATAATAATATGTAGATTTGCCTGACGGATTATTGTTGTAATAGTAGATCGTTCCCGGGCTGTTTGAATAAAAGCTGTTGTTATAATATTGGGAACTGTTATTCCCTGGGCTTGAATAGTAGATTGTAGCTGCAAAAGATTTAGCAGGCATAACCAGGGCTATCCCAAGCACAGCCCCGATTAACAATGCCATGATAATCCGTTTGTTCACGTATGACCCTCCCTTTGGATCTCTTTACTTTTAATGTTAAAGGGATCAGTAGGGAATTTCAATAGGTAAAATCATCCAGTAAGATGTTCAGCAACATAGGAAGCAGGCTTGTATATAATATGCCCCTATGTACACAAAAACGGGCAAAACCGTACATTCAGCTTTACCCGTCACCTAAATTAAAGACTTATTGCGCTTCTAGCCCGCGCAGCCAATTCTCTTTTCTTCATTCCTATGACGAACAGATAATTTTACCGTTTCAGTTAGTACATCAGCATAGGTATAGGAGACCCTTTTTACCAATCCGGGTTTATCGGATAACTTTACTACAAATACTTTCGGGTAAGTGTTTTCGAGAATTCCCTCAGTTTCGAAGACTCTCCTGCGTCCCTGATTTGCCCTGACCATAACTTTTTTACCGACAAATGGCTCCAGATCCCGTTTAATAATTTCAAGGACATTTCTGTCTGCCATCTTATCACCTTCCTTGGCGGACCATACCTAGATAATTTTAGCACGCCGTTGGTGATATGTCAAGAAAAATTATAATTATAACAACATGTCCGTACCATGTCAATAGCATTTCTTTAAAACTTTTTCCTGAGTGCAGATTGCAACTTTAATTGCCCAACATTTATTTCCAGTTATGCTTATGCGACCATCTCGTTAGCTGTTCTATAGCCGTGAATTTTACGGGGATAATTGTTTATCCAATCCTCTATCCTTTGGA
>JAAZLO010000041.1 GCA_012689375.1 Bacillota bacterium
TGATAAGGAGGGAGCGGAGGATGAACAAAAAAATCAGTCTGTTGGCAGAAGCTCAAGATCCAATTTTTATTGGGACCGGTGGTTTTACTATTGGCCGCGTGGATAATACGATTGTCCGCGATCCAATCACCAGGATTCCTAAAATCCCCGGGACAAGCATAGCAGGGGTCTGGAGATATTATATGGCTTTGACACTGCATTCGTATTTTAAGGAAGGGTACAGGTTGAGCAGAGAAAAAAGGAAAGAAATCCCCGATGAAGGGCTGGAAAGACTTTTCAATACGGAAGCCGGCGGCTGGGAGGAAAATAGCCACTGGTTGGCAGGATACCGAGGCAATAGATATGGAGCCATCAGATGTGCCGGGCAAGACGAAATGCCCGAGATGGATCCGGGTGCGGAACCGGAGACGGATGAACTGAAGGGTTGGGGCCATTGCGGGTGTTGTACCATCTGTCACGCCTTTGGGTATTCTAAAAACAAAGTCTCAAGACGCGGAATGGTTTATTTTTCTGACTTGAATATCCTGCTTTTCCCTGTATATACCCGGTTCGGTACTAAATGGGTAACCTCAAAAAGAACCTTGGATATGGCCGGTTTTGCAGTGGATTATAACCTGGCCGGCGACGGTGAGGTTGGTATTCACCAAAACAGGATCGCCCCTGGGAACGAATTTCTGAATCTGGGTTGGTTAAACTTTAAAACCGCGGATAAAAGCAAAGAAATTAAAGAGATTTGTGGGCAGTTGCAAAAAAGGTTTACGGGTTTTACAACAGTAAAAATTCAGGAAAACGATTTGGTGTTAGTCTCGGATAGAATAATCCAACAGATTATCAATTCCAACCTGGAGACCAGGACTTCGGTGGCTATTGATCCATTGACCGGGGCGGCTAAGGAAGGGGCTCTGTTTACCAGTGAGGCAATCCCCAGAAGGACCATCTTCACCAGTGAGATTGGGATCGCAGGACATCCTTTAAAACAGGGGCCAACTGCCCAGCAGGTAGATCTTGCTTTGGCCGGCAGTAAAAGATACTTTGAAACACTAGGTATCGGTGGAATGACCACGAGAGGATTTGGCCGGCTTAAGGTTTTCGATTGGGGTGAAGATCATGTTAACTGAAAATATTGATGCCGATATCAACGGGTACAGTTCAGAAATGGTGGATGGCTTGGGCAATGAGAATTTGGCGGAAATTGAGAAAGCTCTGGGGGTTCTTACTAATGACGGAGTTTATGGTTATTATGTTTACTGCAAATCAAAAGCAAAAGGCAAAGTAAGCCACTCCATCTTCAAAGAGTTTATTGCCGGTGTGGTAAACCGGTTTAACCTGGTGGTCAATAATAGATATGAAATCAAGTCACAAATGGCCGGGATAGGGGATTATGATCGATATTTTAAAACCCTTTCTAGGGATATCCATAAGCTATTATTCTTCAGGGATATACTGGAACAAATATTAATCTACGCTCGTTATCATGCAAAAGCCAAAAAGCAGGATGGGGCGTGATTTAGGTGGGTAAGTTGATCTGGTATGAATTACAGTTTAAACCCTTGGCCCCCTTACATATCGGACAGAAAAACTATGGAGTGCTCGCCGAAACCCGGTTGTTTATACCCGGCTGGACCATGTGGGGGGCTTTGGTTAATGTCTACGGTCGTAGGCAAGGCGGCCGGGAAGAGGATTATCGAAAAGGGAAAAAGTTGTTCGAACGGCTAACCTGCTTTTATCCGCAAAAGGAAAAAGGGAAAGTGATGTTTCCTTCTTTCCGGGAAGGGCGGATGTACCTGGGGGATGATACCGAGGAAAGGTTCAGGAGTAAATATACTGACACCTATATGTCTACTGCCCTGTGGGCGGAGAGCATTGCTGCAAAGGATGGTTCGCTTCATGAGGCAGAATTGTTATTGCCGGAAGCGCAGGGAGGAGGAGATGCTCTTTCTTGGGTGGGTCTTCTGGGAATTGTGAAGGAAGACGAGGCCGATATCATTAATTTTTTAGAGAAGGTAAAATTAATTCGGGTAGGTGGCGAGGCCACTTACGGGTACGGCCGGATGGAACAACAGGGTATAAAATCCGTGAATGAACAGGAACTTAGCGAATGGGGCCTTAGCCCGGACGGTAGTATCGGTATCACCCCATCATTCAAAAACGGGTCCGTTCCAAAATATAACAACATCAAAAATTATATTGAACTTGACCCGGGATTGACTCTAGAAAAAGGCAAACTGGAGTTTATTGTGCAATACGACTTTTCCGGTGCCCCACCAATAATCTGTAGGAAAGGTTATTATCTGGTGCCGGGTAGCAGCTTTATCCGGGAGAAAGGAGAAAGAGCTAGGTTTGTCCTAAAGAAAGGATTTTTTATAGGCAGGGGAAATTCGTCGGCCCCCAATAGTATAAAAACCGACTGAGTAAAGTTAATGTGGGTGTAAGGTACAGTACCGGGTACCGCAAGAGGTACTAATAGTGAGAATGTGAAATAAGCCTAAGGAACTTTATATAGCGATTGATAAAAAGGAAAGAATCATAGATACAATACTAGGCATGTCTATAACATTAGGTCAAAGAATGCAATAGATAAGGATCCCACAGCGGCTAGATTTATGGCATAAGTAGCAGAGGAATCAGCAAGCCTTTTAGGCGAGAAAAAACTAGCAGCAAGGGTGTTACTTAAAGATCTTGAAGACATTGCAGGTAGTATATGTGATTATAGGGTTAGGTTACGTGCTATCGGGTATGACATAAAGGGATTAAGTCCTATGGGGGCTGCTGAAGCCCAGATGGATAGGTTTTCTGATAGAATAAAAGGCCGTGGTCAAAGCTGGTCGCGGGTCTACCGAGAATTTTGTGTTTTTAGCTAACGGCCATCAGGTTAGGGTAGGTAGCTTGATACCCGTTCCGGGAAGAATACTGACAACTGAAGGAGTATTTGGCCCCAGTTATGCACTGGGCACGTCCATTTTTTCATAATATCTTAAGTAACCAGGTACAGCACCTTAAGAAGCGCATCATTTGTTGGGAACACAGCTTCGCCA
>JAAZLO010000042.1 GCA_012689375.1 Bacillota bacterium
CAGATGCAGAGAAGGGCGGCTGGATTATGAATAAAACCACTAGACAGGTACTGTTTATTACTATGCTGGCTGTTACTTGGGAGTTAATAGCTTCTTCAGGTTATGTTCCTCCTCTCCTTTTCCCTAAATTCAGCCATGTAATCCAGGCACTTATCAGGGAAACCCTGAGCGGTGAGGTGTTGGGGAGAACATGGTTTTCCTTAAGCCTTGTAACGCAAGGGCTCGGCCTTGCCGTAGTTTCTGCAACCGCAGCCACCACTCTTGCCATGTGCTCGCCTCTTGCATCAGAATATATTGAAACCCTTATGGCTATCCTCCACCCTTTACCCGGCATAGCTGTCCTCCCTATTGTCATTTTATGGCTTGGAACAGGTTCAAAATCTATTTCTGCAGTTATCTGGTTTGCATCCTTATGGCCATTGATAGCGAATCTTCACACAGGCCTACGATCCGTCCCCATAACCCAAATAGAGGCAGGGAGAAATCTGGGCCTCCAAGGCTTCCGTTTAGTAAGAAGTGTCCTCATCCCAGGCGCATTTCCGTATATCCTGTCAGGGCTCAGGGTGGCCTGGGCCCGCGCATGGCAGGCATTGGTTGCATCAGAGATGGTCTTCGGAGCCTCAGGTGGAGAAGGGGGCCTCGGATGGTTTATTTATAAAAGAAGATTCTTTATGGAGGTCCCCGGTGTTTTTGCTGGGATGATTGTAATAGTCATTATCGGCCTCGTAGTTGAAAGAGTGTTTTTTGAACAAATTGAAATCCGAACAATCAGACGGTGGGGAATGACTTTAGATTAAAAGATTATAAGGAGCTACAAAATTTCAGGGAAGGTGAAACTCTATGGAATACGCGCTTGATATATCAGGGCTAACCAAACGGTTCCCGGCCCAAGGGCGAAATCTCACCGCCTTACAGGACATTGATTTAACTGTTTCCCATGGTGAATTTATTACTATTATAGGGCCTTCAGGTTGTGGTAAATCTACGTTTCTTCGATGTATAGCAGGGTTTGAGCACCCAACACAGGGAATTGTCCGGGTAGAAGGGAAAAAGGTAAACCGGCCAGGGGCAGACAGAATGATGGTTTTCCAAGGTCTTGATCAACTGTTTCCTTGGCTAACCGCGTTGGATAACATAGCTTTTGCCCTTCGTGTAACAGGAACTGTATACGGGGTTGCAAAAAGCCGCGCCTTCGCCGAGAAATACATAAGCCTTGTAGGTCTTACGGGATATGAAGACTTCTATTCATATCAACTTTCCGGAGGAATGAAGCAGAGGGTTGCAATAGCCAGGGCACTTTCGGTTCAGCCGAAGATTTTATTAATGGATGAACCTTTCGGCAGTCTTGATGCGTTTACCAGGAAGTCTTTACAAGAAGAGCTTACCTCTGTGTGGCACAAAACTAAAGTAACCATATTATTCGTAACCCACAATATCGAAGAAGCAATTATTCAGGGGGATAGGATTATAGCAATGTCACCGCAACCCGGAAGAATTCTTTCTATAATTGATAACCCTGTCTCACGACCGCGATCTCAGGAAGCCCGTGAATTTGTTGAAACCCAGGAAACCCTTTATCGCCTTCTGGGGATTCAAAAGGATTCATCCAGGGAATTTCTAAGACCACCTAAAAGGCCGGCCTCCTTCGAAGAATCGGAGGCCCCCCATCTCGTGGCAACGTAAAAGTTATAATAAATGGCGGAGGAGGTGGGATTCGAACCCACGAGGGCCGAAAGACCCTGGCGGTTTTCAAGACCGCTCCCTTCATCCGCTCGGGCACTCCTCCGCAGCAGTAAACAATTGGATGCTTTAGCCATAGGCAAACATAACAAATGCAGGCTCTGTCCTGATATAGCAATTATAGCATTTGCCTGTTCTACAGACAAGTGCCTTGAAATATCCGGCTTGAGGAAACAAAATAACACTTAATTGAAAAAGCAAGTCCCATTGTTGCCCTATAATCACTTATTCTGTATCATCTTACTCCGCATTTATCGATATACACCCGAGCCCTCCCATGTACGGTCTCAGTACATCAGGTATTACTACGGATCCGTCTTCCTGCTGATAATTCTCGATAAGCGCTGCAATGGTCCGTCCTACCGCAACCCCCGAACCATTTAATGTATGGACATATTGGGGCTTTACGCCGGGTTCAGATCGATAACGAATATTAGCACGCCTCGCTTGGAAATCTTCGAAATTGCTACATGAGGATATTTCAACGTACCTGCCGTAACTCGGCATCCATACTTCGGGATCATATTTTTTAGCTGCGGCAAACCCTACATCCCCTGTACACATTTGAACAATCCGGTAAGGCAATTCAAGCCTCCTCAGTACTTCTTCTGCATTATTCACTAATTTCTCAAGCTCATCGTAAGACGTATCGGGCTTTACAAACTTAACCAATTCCACTTTGTCAAACTGGTGCTGTCTGATAAGTCCCCTTGTATCCTTACCCGCTGAACCCGCCTCCGCCCTAAAACATGCAGTATACGCCACATGATATATAGGAAGGCTATCAGCACTTAGGATCTCATCCCTATAAAGATTCGTTACAGGGACTTCCGCTGTGGGTGTCAAATAGTAATCAGTACCCTCACAATGAAACATATCCTCGGAGAATTTCGGTAATTGACCTGTGCCAACCATACTTTCAGTATTGACAAGCACCGGGGGATAGATTTCAGTATAGCCATGCTCATTTGTATGGAGATCTATCATAAATGCAATTAATGCCCTGGAAAGGCGGGCGCCTGCTTTACATAAAACAGTGAATCTGGCACCTGTAATCTTCGCGGCTCTCTCAAAGTCTAAGATACCGAGACTGACCCCAATCTCCCAATGAGCCTTTGGCTCAAAACTAAAAACGGTGGGTTTTCCCCATTTTCTGATTTCTACATTTTCAGATTC
>JAAZLO010000043.1 GCA_012689375.1 Bacillota bacterium
CGGGGGGAAAGAATAAAGGCTATAGCCAGGATTGAAGCAGCAAGAAAAGAACTGGAAAAAGGGTTTGGCAACCAGGTTCATGAAGACATAAAAGAAGCTATGAAGCAGGCATCTATTGCCCATGAAAGAGCGATCCTTGCAGATAAAAAGCTTCATGCAGTATTGGCGGGGCTCAGAACCGAATTAGAAAAGAAAATAGAGACTGTAAGGCATGGTAAGTCTGCAGTGAATGCCTATGACAGTTTCTATATTCCTAATTCAATTGCGATGTTCCTTGATAGGGAAAGGTAATATAAGAAGGAATTGGTATTCCTGTGTCGAAGATAGCAGGCTACATGGATTATCTTGCCATGTACATAAAGTTCCTGGCTTATTACTACCTTAGGTGTCAAAGGGATGTCGAACTTGAGGAAATATAAAGTACTGCTGGTTGATGATGAACCCAATATGCTGAATATCTTATCATGTGTCTTATCAGATGAGGGTTACAGTGTAGACGTAGCAAATGATGGCAAGGACGCTATTTCAAAAATTTCTTCATATGACTATCATGTGGCAATTCTCGATCTTAAGCTGCCTGATATGACAGGACTTGATGTTTTGCGTGAAATAAAAGCCCGTACCCCTCAGACTGTGGCTATTATGATCACGGCTTATTCATCGGTTGATACTGCTATACAGGCAATGAAGATCGGTGCTTACGATTACATCACGAAACCTTTTAAAATTGAACAGCTGAAGGATATCATTTTAAAGGCTCTGGAATCAGGTGTATTATTTTACCGTACGCCCCGTGTTAAGGATTCGGGGAAACAGGGCTTTGAAATAATTGGTTCTACTGCAGGAATGCAGGAGATTTTTGAAATGATAGATTATGTCGCCCCTACTAACAGCAGTGTCCTTATTTATGGTGAAACCGGGACAGGCAAAGAGCTCCTGGCAAGAGCTATCCACGATTCCAGCCATAGGGCGGAAAAGCCGTTCGTCAAAGTAAACTGTGCAGCTATTCCTGAAGGGCTCCTGGAATCTGAACTTTTCGGCCATGAGCGTGGTGCATTTACTTCAGCTATAGCAACAAGAATAGGTCTATTTGAAGCAGCTGATTCAGGAACCATACTCCTTGATGAAATCGCGGAAATGAGCCCTGCGATGCAGGCTAAGTTATTAAGAGTCACACAAGAGAAAGAATTTGAACGGGTAGGAAGTTCCAAAACCCGCATGGTTGATGTAAGAATCATTTCTGCCACTAATAAGAATCTCGTTGAATTAGTGGCACAGGGCAGCTTCAGGGAAGATCTTTACTATCGTCTCAGTGTAGTCCCTTTCTATATTCCCCCCCTTCGCGACAGAAAAGACGATATACGTCTCCTTTCTAAGAAATTTCTAAGGGATTACTCAGAAATTTTGGGGAAGCGTGTGGAATTAATTTCTGATGAGGCAATGAAAAAACTCATGGAATACGATTGGCCGGGAAACGTCCGTGAGCTTGAAAATTGTATTGAACGTGCAGTGATTTTCACAAAAGGATCAGTTGTCGAGGCAGACAGTCTTTTTATAGGTTTGCCAGCAATAAATGCACCTTTGCCTGATTGGAGTGAACAAATAAACGATACGCCATATGAACCGAAATCAATTAGAGAAATGGAGAAAGCCCATATTATTAAAGTCCTTGAGTCCACTGATAGTAATCGGACGCAAGCTGCTAAAATTTTAGAAATTAGTAGGAGGACGCTGCAAAATAAGATTAAAAAGTACGGCATAATGGATTAATGGTAATATGCCGTAGCTTAGCTACTATGAGGTGTCATAGGTTATGTTTACGGCAACAGGATGGCTGCTTATAGCAATTATGACAGGGGCACTCATTTATTTGTACATAGCCGGGAGAGACAACAAAAAAAAACTTGCGGAAACCAAGGCAAAACTCGTTTCAATGAAAAGTTTTTTAGACGAGCTTACGAAAAATGACATTGAGCTCCAGAGGGAGCTTATTGCGAGTAATACAGAATTAAACCGGCGAATATTCCAACTGTCCACTTTACTTGAAGCTGCCAAGGAATTATTGGTAGTCCGTGACCCCAAGGATTTACTGGATCGTATTCCCCTTGTTATAAAAAGCCTTATACCGTCCCAGGGAGTAGGTATAAGAACTCTGAATGAGGATAAAACATGTCTCGTTTTAGTATCCTATGTAGGTCTTCCCAGGGAATACGTGGAAAATAATAAGTGTGTCCCTATAGATTCGAGTCCGTTTAGCCAAATTATAAAAGAAGATAGGTCCTTATCAGGTCTAAGCGACTGTGAAATGCCGGGTTTCTCCCGTGAATCTGCCGGGTTTGATAAGCTGACTTTTATTCTTTCTATGCCTATTATAGTAAAGGCTAAGATTACAGGGGTCCTTGATGTTTATACCCCTAACCTTTATGATAGGACTTCCGAAGATATCCAGCTCCTCACTATACTGGCAGCTTACGCTTCCACTGCTTTAGAAAATGCAAAACTTTATGAAGAATTGGGATCCGCCTATTATGAGTTATCAATGTTAAAAGAGTATAATGAAAGCATTCTGGAAAGTGTTACCCTTGGTCTGGCTGCAATTAACATATGTTTTACGGTTACTACATGGAACCCGGGTATGGAAAGTATCACAGGAATACCGCGGGAGGCTGCAATCGGACATAAATGTTTCGAGTTGCTAAAATTTCATGAAGAACCCGATATTTCGGATTTATTAATAAAGGTATTTGAAGACGGCCGGACTTACGATTTTAATAAGCTTAAATACACGACTCCCAATGGACGTGATCGTATAGTTTCCTTAAGGGCTTGTCCCCTTATATTGCCGGATAAGGGGAGCAGGGACAAAGAAGACTTTCCTTATGTACCCTCACCCGGAAAACATTCAGGGGCAATAATTGTTATGCAGGACATCACATCCACTATACGCTTGGAAGAACAATTGCGTTGGGCGGAAAAAATGAAAGCGGTGGGGGAATTTTCAGCCGGGATAGCCCATGAGATTAATAACCCTATCGGTATAATATCAGCTTGTGCCGAGCATCTTGGGAAAAAACTTGAAAAAAGAAGATTGCCTGATGATTTTTTAAGGCTTCTTGGGGTTATTGAAGAGGAAGCGGAAAGGTGTTCATCAATAATAACAAATCTTATGGTATTTTCCCGGCGCCGGGAGCTTAATCTTGAAATAACCGATATCGGGCATGTAGTTTTAGAGGTTGTGAAGATATTACAAGCCCAAGCTATGGAATCAAAGGTTTCCCTTAGCTCTAATTATAAAGAGGACGAAACAACTAAATTCCTTGTTCTTGCCGACAAGGCCCAAATCAGGCAGGTATTTATAAACCTTGCTTTAAATGCTATACAGGCAATGCCTGGAGGGGGTAGCCTGAAAATTGATATCTCCTGCCAACCTGAAATAAAAACATGCAATAATATAAAGATTCGCTTTACTGATACAGGTCATGGGATTTCAGAAGAAGATCTTAAAAAAATCTTTACACCCTTTTTTACCACACGCAGTGGCGGAGTTGGCTTAGGGCTTGCTGTAAGTCATGGGATTGTTAAGGGGCACGGCGGCACCTTAACCGTAAGAAGCAAAGAAGGGGTAGGGACCTCATTTATAGTGAATTTACCATATTATAATGCCACTGCCTATGGATCTGCCTAGATTTACACGTATGTAGGTAGAATCGCCCGGGTATTAAAGGCAATGCTATCAGCAGGAGGGACTTATATATTGACAAGGCAGCTTAAAAATACAGACGATCTGCGGAAATTATCTGATACTGATCTTTATAAAGCATTGAATGATATAGTTACAGATTACGGAGTGGGAGCGGTACCTATTTTTGAGAGGCTGGCTGACAGCGGTGATCACCGGGTATCCCTTGCAGCCTGCAATGCTTTAGGTGAGATACATGATGTATCCGCTGCCAATGCCTTATTTAAGATTAAGGAATCTTCTAAGAATAAAGATCTTCGAAAGCAGGCAGGTCGTGCTTTGCATAGATTGAGCTCTATTAAGATCGAACCTGAGAAAGAAGAGGAACCTGCCAAGGATACACCTGGGTTTACTTCTGTCGGAAAAATTGAGAAGGCTTATACTACATACTATGATCCTACAGGAGTACGTCTTTTGATTATGGGGGTCCGGCCTCCGGGGAGACCATTATTCAGGGTTATCTGGACTATATCCCATAAAACAGGTATCCACGATTCATTTATCGCCCGTTTGAGCAAACATGAGTTTAAAGAATGGATTTATGGGCTCAGGCAAGAGAAAGAAGGAATATTTGAAATTGATCCTATCCATTCCAGGTATATTGCAAGCGAAGCCTATGAAATAACAGTTAATAAAGGGGGGACCCTCCCTGACGGAATAGGGGTTTACCTTGAAACTATAAAAAATATGTCGGGCTTACCTTCAGGACCTATTATATACAGGCTCCCGGATGCAGAAGAAATTAAACCGGATCCGGTTGCTTTGGGGATGTCGGATCTTTCTAATCTTGCAGAATGTAAATGGCACCTGAATGAGGAGATTACCAGGGATTATGCGGGGCAGGCGTCTGATGTAATGAAAAGTGTGATAGTGATCTCTGAAATTGTCCGTAACGAGCGTCTCCAAAAGATTGTGGATGATTTTATTACCAACGAATTTTCCAGTGGTATGGCAGATATTTATCGGAGGATGTTGGAGGAGACTGCATACTTATTTGTTTTAGACAAAAGGCTTGAACATGCCAGGCTTGCCCTTTCAGTTGCTTCCCGCTTGAAATTAGAGAAGACTTTTAATACAATTCCGTTTATCAGGCGGCTTGCTGAAAGAAGTATAGGGATTTTTCGTGCTGATTCCCGGGAAGGGAAGGAAATCCAAAAGCATATGGCGGAGGAAGAAAGAACCCGGCTTATTAAACCGGCCTCAACAGGTAAAACCGGCGGAATGTTCCATGGAATACAACGAGGCTGACATTGATTTTATCCTCAGCATTTCTTGGGCATAAAATCCCGCCTTAGTGGCACTCTCTTAATGGGAGGTGTTAAGGTGGGCAAGGTTTCAAATGTAAAATGCTCGGTAAACGAATGTGTTTACTGGGGTGCAGGTGATGTTTGTGAAGCTGAGGCCATTGAAATTAACAGAAACGTCAAAGTTCATGAGGGCTTTGTGGTAGGCCCGGGTAGGAGGGGTATGGAGACCGGTCATATAGGAGACTTGGGTTCCCGCATAAGAAAAGGGAGTAATGCATGGACTTCTGAACATACCATGTGCAGGACGTTCAGGCCTAGGCCACAGGGACAGTAATGAATCCATAGTGTACCATAATTTAATGTTTTACAGCCCCTGCCTTTAAATGGTGGGGGCGATGTGTTTCATAAGGTGCTTCAGGTGTTTTTCCTGTACGGGAGTATGCATCTAGTGTCGTTGACAGCCTCGGAGACCGAAGACTATAATGACAGCGCGGATAAGGAATATGATATTTACAGGGGGAATGGAATTGCATCTCTGGTTTATTGAAGAGCAAGCCCCAGGAATGGCCCTTGCTTTAAGGACAGTGGGAACTGTTTACCGGGAGAAAACGGTATATCAGGATTTAGCCGTTATTGAAACGGTTGATGCAGGCAAAGCTTTGGTACTTGACGGCTGTATTATGACATCTGATATGGATGAATTTATCTACCATGAGATGATAGCTCATGTACCTGCCTGTAGTCACCCGTTCCCCGAAAAAGTACTGGTAGTAGGTGGAGGGGACGGTGGGAGCATCCGTGAGATTCTTAAGCATAAATCAGTAAAACAGGCAGTTCTTTCAGAGATTGACGAAAGAGTAATTGATGCTGCCAAGAAATATCTTCCCTCTACTTCATGTAAATTGGATGATCCCAGGTGCTGTATAATGATAGGCGACGGATTCCTACATGTAAATAACCACCCCGGTGAGTATGATATTATTCTATGTGATTCCACAGATCCTGTCGGACCCGGGGTTGTACTTTTTAGTGAGGAGTTCTATCGAGGAGTGTATGACTCCCTTAATGACGACGGAATATTTGTGGCCCAGACGGAATCGCCTTTCTATTACAAAGATTTACTATCCCGGGTATCCCGGGTCTTAAAAAAGATATTTCCCATAGTTAGAACATATGTCACTGTAATGCCTACATATCCCGGAGCACTGTGGACCTTCACCTTGGCATCAAAGAAATACGATCCTGTAAAAAATGTACGGCAGGTGGATTTGGAGACGAAATTTTATACGACTGAGCTCCATAAAGCCTCATTTGTATTGCCGAAAATGGTTAAGGACATAGTAGACCCCTAGGAGGGAGGGGCATGTACCAGGTGTCTGATAGACTTTTCTATGTTAAGGAACTCCTCGCAGAGAAGGGTTACCGCCTTACTCCTCAGCGTGAGGCGGTCCTCAATGTCATTATGGAGTGGAAGGATGCTCACTTAGCCGCTGAGGAGGTACACCGTAAAGCAAAAGAGAAATGTCGGGGAATCGGTATAGCAACTGTATATCGTACCCTTGAAATCTTTGAAGCACTGGATATTGTTCATAAGCTTCAGTTCGGTGAAGAAAGAGCCCTTTATGAATTTAACCCCGGGTACCATAAACATTGTCATCACCATATTATCTGCCTTGGCTGCGGTGAAATTTTAGAATTTAATAAGGATCTGTTAAATGACATTGAGGAAGCCGTTGCTTGTGAAACCGGTTTTTTAATTGTTAATCATGCCCTTGCTGTGTATGGTTATTGTTTGCAATGTCAAGGAAATCAGAAACGAAATCGGAAGTAATTTGGATACCGGAAAGACAGAATAGTGTATGGCATATATTGTAGTAGTACATCGGAGGCATCAGGCTTGAATAGTTTCTTATCAGTAATTTCGAAGTCCCGGGAATTCGGTGATATCCTGGAAAAAATAAATAAGGGCAATGCACACGAGGTCATCCTTGGGCTCTCAGGGACTATGAAATCATACTTAATGGCGGCTATGTACCGTAGTACCACTGTGCAACCCTTTGTTTTGATAACTCATAATTTGGAACAGGCGGAAAAGTTCCGACGAAATCTTGCAGCCTTTTTATCTCAGGATGAGGTTATGGTTTTCCCGCATTCAGAACTATGGCCCCATGAAGATGCCAGGGAAAGTATGGATGTGCTTTCCCAACGTATAGCAGTGATGTCTGCTTTGGCCCGGGGAATCAGAAAGATTTTTATCTTACCTGTAAAGGCTGTCGGACGTAAGATTATGCCTTCCCATGTATTTTCTAAGGCTGTTATTAAACTTATTACCGGGGATCTCCTTGAAACCGATATATTTTCAAAAGATTTAGGGTTTGCAGGGTATGAACGTGTGGATATGGTGGAGTCCCATGCCCAATACAGTATAAGAGGGGACATTATCGATGTTTTCCCCTTAAATGAATCTTTCCCTTTTAGGATAGAACTTTTTGATAATATCATAGATTCCATAAGGCAATTTGATACCCAAACCCAAAGATCACTAAAAGAGCTTAGGCAGGCTGTTATTCCCCCTGCTAAGGAGTTTTTTATTGAGGAAGGGCTTAAGGATGCCGGGATCTCCGCTGTGGAAAGCAGGTTGATTTTACAAGTCAGAAAACTACAGGAGGCTGGTTTGGGAGATATGGCAGCCCTCCTTAAAGAACGAATATCAGGTGGGCTTGAAAGGCTTAAAGATGGCTTGCTGTTTGAAGGTGAGCAACAGTTCGCACCTATATTCTATCCACGGTGTGATACGATACTTGATTACGCTGCCATGCCTCTAATTATCCTTGATGAACCCTCACGCGTGAGGGAATCCCTCTTCGAATTTGAAAAGGAGATTCACGGGGCCTACGAATCATTTATTGAAAACGGTGTAGTCCTCCCTGATGAAGCAAAAATATTCTGTTCTGCCCAGGAGATCTTTACAAGAATAGAAAAGGAACAGGTCCTTGAATTTGTATTATTGGCGAGGGGCGAAGATTTACAGGAATCAGGCTCTGTGCGGAGTTTCGTTGCAAACTCAGTAAGTTCATACTATGGAAGGCTTAAATTATTGATCCGTGATATAAAGGCATGGAGGAAAAAAGGCTATCGTTTGGTTGTGTGTGTGTCTACAAAGGAAAGAGCCGGAAGATTTGTAGAGGTAATGGCTGATCATAATATTGAAGCAGTATATGTACAGGATATTACTGATCAGGTAAAGCCCGGCAATGTTATTGTTACGATCGATGACTTTGAATCAGGGTTTGATTTTCCCGGGCTGCGTTTAATAATGCTTACTGATTTAGAGCTTTATGGGGCGGAAAAGAAAAAAAGACGATTTATGCCACTACCTTCCGATAAACGCCGGCTTTCTGTGTTTACTGATCTTAAACCAGGGGATTATGTGGTTCATACTGCCCATGGTGTAGGTGAGTATTCAGGTGTGGTTTCCCTGGAAGCCGCAGGGGTTAGAAGGGATTATCTGATGCTGCGGTATGCAGGGGAAGACAAGCTGTATGTTCCTACTGAGCAAATAGATCTTCTTATGAAATATGTAGGCCCTGACGGTTCAGTGCCGCGCCTGTATAAACTGGGAGGTACTGAATGGGGCAAAGTTAAAACAAGAGTCAAAGAATCCGTGGAGGAAATGGCTAAAGGATTGCTGCATCTTTATGCAGCTCGTGAATTAACAAAAGGCTTTTCCTTCAGCCCTGATACCCCGTGGCAAACTGAATTTGAGGAAGGGTTTCCGTATGAGGAAACTCCTGATCAATTAAAAGCTGTCGAGGAAGTAAAAGCCGATATGGAACAACCGAGGCCTATGGATAGAATTATCTGCGGGGATGTAGGATACGGCAAAACAGAGGTGGCAATCAGGGCTGCTTTTAAAGCTGTAATGGATTCAAAACAAGTTGCAGTCCTTGTACCTACGACCATTCTCACTCAGCAACATTTCGCAACGTTCAAAGAAAGATTCTCCGGATATCCGGTGAATATTGCAGCCCTTTCCCGGTTTCAGACATTATCTCAGCAGCGGAATATCCTAAAGCGTATGAAAAAAGGAATGATAGATATAGTCATCGGTACACATAGGCTTCTCCAACCTGATGTAGAATTCCGGGATTTAGGGCTTATCATAATAGATGAGGAACAACGATTCGGAGTCGGTCATAAAGAAAAATTAAAGCAAATGAAAGAGACAGTGGATGCTCTGACCTTAACTGCGACCCCGATCCCCAGAACCTTGCATATGGCACTTGCGGGTGTGCGTGATATGAGTGCAATTGAGACTCCGCCTGAGGATAGGTTTCCTGTAAGGACATATGTTATGGAGCATAATGATGCTGTAATTAAAGAGGCGATTCTCAGGGAATTAGCCAGAGGGGGACAGATCTATTTTGTCCATAATCGTATTCAAACCATAGATCGGGTTGCTTTTGCCTTGTCCGAGTTAGTACCTGGTGCAAAAATTGCTGTAGCCCATGGTCAAATGCCGGAAGATCAACTTGAGGATATTATGCTTAGGTTCCTGGAGCGTGAGTTTGATGTATTGGTGTCCACTACTATTATTGAGAGCGGGCTTGATATATCCAATGTAAATACCCTTATTGTCACTGATTCGGATCATCTTGGGTTATCGCAGCTATATCAGCTTCGTGGACGGGTTGGCAGGAGTAACCGTCTGGCTTATGCTTATTTTATGTACCGTAAGGATATCCTCCTTACCGAGGTGGCGGAGAAGAGGCTTGCTGCGATTCATGAATTTACGGACTTTGGTTCAGGCTTTAAAATTGCCATGAAGGATTTGGAAATCCGCGGGGCAGGTAACCTTTTAGGCCCTGAACAACATGGCCATATTGCAGCTGTAGGTTTTGATCTTTACTCAAGACTTGTAGAAGAGACAGTAGGGGAATTGAAAGGTAGGAAAAAGGAGGAAAAAACTGAAGATCCTTTTATAGATCTCCCGGTCAGTGCTTTTATTTCTGATGACTATGTAGCTGATCCTAGGCAGAAAATTGATTTATACAGAAAGATTAATGCTGCAAAAACCCTGGAGGATTTGGTTGATCTTGAGGACGAATTTCAGGACAGGTTCGGGGAACCGCCCGGGCCTGCAAGAAACCTTTTATGTATAGCACGTATCAAAGTATTGGCAAAGGATATAGAAGTAACCTCCATTACAACGGAGCGGGATAACATTATGATAAAGTTATCCCCCCGGTCAAAGGTATCTCAGGATTCTATAATGGAGGCAGTCAGGGCAAACAGAGGCAGAATCCTTGCGAATTTCGGTAAGAGTCCTTCTCTGAAAATCAGGCGTCATAGGTTATGCGACAAAACCCTTTTAGGGATAATTGAAAACACTTTAACGGTTGCGGGGAATAAAACACCTGTTGCATCCCTTTCATTCCATGGATGTTTCTGTATGTTTACTGAGTAATTGGATATCATATGTTTAGTCGGAAAGCCGTGCTCGAGTGTCTAGCCTGAGAGGAGGGGTAACGATTGAAGGCTACAGGCATTGTAAGGCGTATTGATGATTTAGGTAGAGTTGTTATCCCAAAGGAGATAAGAAGGACACTACGGATCCGTGAAGGAGACCCGTTAGAAATATTCACTGATCGTGAAGGCGAGGTCATACTAAAGAAGTATTCCCCTATTGGGGAACTCGGTGATTTTGCAAAAGAGTATGCGGATTCACTGTATGAGGTGACAGGTCATATTTCCTGTATTGCCGATCGTGATGTGATTATAGCGGTGGCTGGGGGGCCTAAGAGACAGTTCCTGGAAAAGAGGGTTTCCCCTGCCGTGGAAAATGCTATGGAAACCCGGAAAACCCTTATAATTAATGAGCCGGGAAATGAAGAATACTGTGCTACATGCCCGGTTATTGAAGATAATAAGGAATGTAAATTTTCAAGTCAAGTAATAGCGCCTATTATCGCTGAGGGGGATCCTATCGGAGCCGTTATCCTCTCGTCAATGGAGCCGGACGTTAAAATGACAAACTTAGAGACAAAGCTAGTTGAGACTGCCGCAGGCTTCTTGGCGAAACAAATGGAACAATAGTATCAGGGTGGAACATACCGTCCGGAAACAGAACCGGTCTATATGCAATATGTGTAACAGATAGCAGCAGCTAAAGCTTGCTGCTATTTGCTTTCTTCAACCAGTGTAGTAGAATTATCCTATGCTTGGTTCCATTTGTTCGGAGGCGTTGATTGGTGACAAAAAGATCCATGATTAAAGGGGCTGCCATCCTAGCGGCTGCAGCACTAATAAATCGTTTTTTAGGAGCGGTATCTAGAGTTGCTCTCCCTACTTTGATTGGGGATGTAGGCGTTGGTCTGTACCAGATGGCATATCCTGTTTATGGGATATTTCTTGTAGTTTCCACTGCCGGAATCCCGGTTGCAGTATCTAAGCTTGTGGCAGAGCAGGTTGCGAAAAAAAATGATAAAGGTGCGGTTCAGATTCTAAGGGTTGCCACAATTATTTTAGTTGTTACCGGGGCTTTATTTTCTATAGGACTGGCCTTGGGGGCCAAATCTATTGCGAAGTATATTGCACGTGATCCAAGGGCTGCTCTGGCCATTATTGCAGTCTCCCCCGCTATTTTTGTTCTTTCCGTGGCTTCAGCATTCCGCGGTTATTATCAGGGGTTACAAAATATGGTGCCAAGCGCACTGTCGCAGGTAGTGGAACAAATAATAAGAGTCGCTGCCATGATTGGGTTAGCATGGGTGTTTCTCCCCCGGGGGGTTGAATATGCAGCTGCAGGCGCTAATTTAGGTGCTGTATTCGGGGGGGCTGCAGGTTTATTTGTTTTAGTAATTATATATCTCAGGGAGAGACGTCGTGGGGAAGATAGGAAGGCGATGTTTTCTGACGGCCACGGAAAAAACGAAGTCCAGGGGATTACTGAATGTGAGGTTCATTTGGAAGATAATTATATGGCGTCCGGTTCATCCCTTGTGCGAAAGATATTTGAACTTTCTTTCCCCGTGGTGCTCGCAGCGGCGATAATGCCTTTAATGCAATTTTTAGATGTTGGTATTGTTCCCTTAAGGCTAAGTCATGCAGGTTTTTCCCCGGATGAAATTACAAGGCTCTTTGGGCAATTAACGGGAATGGCGCAACCCCTTATGTATTTTCCCACTGTTGTAACTGCGGCTGTGGCCACAAGTTCTGTGCCTGCTATTTCTGAAGCTTTGGCAAGCGGGGATCAGTCTATGCTAAAAACCCGTGGGCAGGAGGCAATACGTCTTGGGTTTCTTTTTGCACTTCCGGCGGCTGTCGGCCTTTTTATTTTTGCAAAGGAATTCTCATTGATGTTAAGGTGGCCTCAGGAAGTAGCTGTTCCTTTACAGGCTTTGGCATTGGGAACTGTGTTTCTTGCACTTCAACAAATCAGTTCCGGGATTCTTCAAGGACTTGGTGCTGTAAAAATTCCTGTTAAAAACCTTGCAATAGGTGGAGTTGCAAAGCTTGTTGTTAGTTTTATTTTTACTGGGATTCCTGCTTTCGGTATTCGGGGTGCAGCCTTAGGCACTGTGGCAGCTTTTGCAGTTGCAGGGTTGATGAATATCACAACCCTTGCCAAAATGCAGGGTTTTGCGCTTGATGTACGAAATACTGTTGTATGGCCGATTATAGGTGTGCTCCTGATGGTCCTTGGTTCAAGGGCTGTGTATTCCTGGGTATATGTAACAGGGGTAGGGAATACATTTTCGTGCCTTGCAGCTATTATTGTTGCAGTGGCGATCTATGGGATAACTCTTCTTTTATCGGGAGTAATGGGTCGCAGTGAACTTAGTGTATTTCCCGGAGGCAGCAGACTTTCATGGCTTTTGGAAAAGTTAGGGTTGCTGAGGAGGTAACTGTTTTGGAAACAAAGGAAGAATACAGTCTGGCCCGCCTTGTTAATATTATGGCTGAGCTCAGGGCGGAAGACGGGTGTCCCTGGGATCGCAAGCAAACCCATAAGTCCCTTAGGCCTTATTTGGTTGAGGAGGCCTATGAGGCAATCCAGGCAATTGATGATATGGATGATAAGGCTCTTTGTGAAGAGCTCGGAGATGTCCTTTTACAGGTGGTGTTTCATTCTGAAGTTGCAGATGAACGTGGGAAATTTAATATTACTCATGTTCTCAAGGGGATAATTGAGAAGATGGTAAGGAGGCACCCCCACGTATTCGGTGATGCTGAAGCAAAGGATAGTGAGGCGGTTCTTGTTAACTGGGAAAGAATTAAACAAAAAGAACACGCTGAGGACAGTATCGGCAAGGAAGTCGACTCGATCCTTGGTAATGTGCCAAAGGTTATGCCTGCTTTGATGAGGGCTATAAAAGTACAATCCAAAGCATCCAGGGTAGGGTTTGACTGGCCTGATATAGAAGGTCCATTGTCTAAAGTTGATGAGGAGTACGCTGAACTCCGGGAGGCACGTAAAGCTGGGGATATTGATGCCATCGAGGAGGAAATCGGGGATGTACTATTTGCTTTGGTTAACGTATCCAGATTTTTAAAAGTAGATCCTGAGATTGCTTTGGGAAAAGCGGTGGACAAGTTTATATCAAGGTTTCGGTACATAGAAAGGGAGGCAAGGAAAAACAGGAGGCAGCTGGAGGACATGACCCTTGAAGATATGGATGCCCTTTGGGAGAAATCAAAAGAAGCTGAGGTTTTGTGATTCATTCAGCCTGAAAGGTCTATTTTCAACAACATCTTAATAATCATTTAACAGACAAGATCTCTGTAGATTACGGATTTGGAGGGATCAGGTATGTTAGATGAAAGGAAGCGGGTATCTACACCGGTTCAGCATAAACTTACTATAACTGAACGTGAAATTATAGTTGTTGACGGTGTAAATAATGTAGAGAGCTTTGATGATCAGGAGGTGATTTTGGATACCACCTCAGGAATGCTTGTGTTTCATGGCAGAGATTTTTATATAAAGCAGTTGAATTTGGATCAGGGAAACCTAATGATTGAAGGTTATATTTCAGGGTTTGAATATGCAGAAGAAGTAGGAAAAAAGGCTATGGGATTCTTGGAGCGCCTGTTCAGGTGATAGACACTGTTAGACTTCAGCTGATTGAACTTGGTGTTACGGCATTGGCAGGCGTGATCATGGGGATACTGTTTGACTTGTACCGTGTAGCCAGGTGGGCCTTGCGCCCCGGTAAGGTAATCACTGTCATATGTGATATTATCTTCTGGCTTCTGGCTACCACAGTGGTATTTATATTTCTTGTTACATATTCTTGGGGCGATGTAAGGTTTTATATGTTTGTCGGGTTTGCTGCAGGGTTTTGTATATACAGGGCGATTTTCGGGCGGCATGTGGTGGGGAGCGCAGTATCTACATATGAACACGTGCAAAATGTCCGGAAGAAAGTAATTATAGGTTATAGAGAAGGGGCTTTAGGGTTAAGAAGGGTGAGTACAAGATGGCGCAAAGGATTCCGGAAAGGTTCAGGTACTGTGGAAGCGTTGCTTTTAAATATTAAAAATAGGTTATTTCCTTTCCGGAAGGAATCTTAAATACGGTGGAGAAGAATGTAAAATGAGTTTCAATATTCCGGATTATAGGAGAGATAATTCTGACTGATAAGGCAAAACAAGAAGACGGTCGGATAACGTGGAAGCGCGTCCGCCAGATATTGGTGGGCTTTTTCATCTTTGCTGTTGCTTTTTTATATCTTCGGAGCTATCTTGAATTGGTCAGGGTAAAATACCAGATTACCGTTGTTGAACGGGAGATTGAAGTATGGGAAAAAAGGTGTAAAGAATTACATACACAAATAGATTATCTGTCCAGTGACGAATATATCGAAAAAATAGCAAGAGAGAAGTTAGGCCTGGTAAAACCCGGTGAAATCCAGTTCATTGTTACAGATCCTGATTCCTTTGACAACCCTGAAGAAGCAGAAACAGACTGGGAATAAATCAAGGGAAAGATTCTTGCAAATTTGCCGCTGACGAAGATTTTGCGAATAACACCAGCTATTCTTAATTGACATAGGACGTGCTCACAAAGTATAATGAACTAAGATTCGGGTGGAATGCCGCCCGGGATAAAACAATGAGGAGGAATTTGCCGGTTATGCCGTCACTTGAGGAAGGCAGTGTCGTCGAAGGCCGTGTCACTGGGATTACCCACTTCGGAGCCTTCGTCGAACTGGCTGGGGGTCAGACAGGGCTGGTCCACATTTCCGAAGTTGCTGACACTTACGTTAAGGATGTTAAAGACTACTTAAAGGAAAATGATATTATAAGGGTAAAGATTTTATCTGTTGAAGGCAAAAAGATTGGGCTTTCA
The DNA here is from genome assembly GCA_012689375.1 of Bacillota bacterium. Lineage (GTDB taxonomy): Bacteria > Bacillota > SHA-98 > UBA4971 > UBA4971 > UBA4971. The sequence continues at coordinate 15,341 of JAAZLO010000043.1, forward strand.
ATTAAGCAGGCGGATCCCAATTATAGGCCTGTACGTAGTAGACGGGCGCCGTCTGCAACCCGCCAATCATTCGAGGACAAGTTATCCAAATTTCTTAAAGAGAGTGATGAGAGGCTTTCAGATCTCAAAAAGAGCCAAGATTCAAAGCGGGGCGGTCGTGGTACCCGATATTCTCGGGTAGGGGAATAATCCTGGTTTTAATGGGTTATATCTAATTTGATCCTTACCGGATACCGCCTATGTTTTGGAAAGATGTTATGGAGATCTAAGGCTTGTTGAAATATTAACCTTGAGCTTACAATTTTGTTTGTAATAGGTTTGGTTCAACAAAGGGCGGAAGCCGGCGTATTGTACGGCCGGCTTTTCTGGTAAATAAAAGAATACCCGGGATCATTGGGTGCAGCGGTTAAAATAAGTATTGTATATGGGCCGTGGTGAATTATGAAGGATGAAGAAATCATCCGGGTACAATTAGGTCGTGAACCAAGAGGCCTCATAAAGGTAGCAACCCGGTGTCCGCTGGGAATGCCGGAGACTATAATTACATGTCCTGTTGTACCTGCAAGACCCGGGCTTGATGTCCCCTTTGAACCTTTTCCCACCGTGTTTTGGCTTACATGCCCCGGTGCAATTAAAGCAGTATCCCGGTTGGAAGACGATGGCTGGATAGCAAAGCTTGAGGCCGATCTGCGTGAGGATCCTGAGTTCCGGAAAAGATATGAGGAGGCTGGGGAATCTTATGCTGAATTTCGGCGGAAGCTTTTAACCGATGATCAACTGAATTGGATTAAAACCCAACATCCGTCCTGGTGTGATGTTATTTGTAAATCTTGGGTAGCCGGTGTCCCTAAAGGCAGCGGAAGATTAAAATGTCTTCACGCCCACTATGCAGACTACCTGGTGCGGGCTGTGAATCCTGTTGGAGAGCGTGTCAGGGGTGTCAGGGGGACGGGGTTACTGGCACACTAAAAGTAAGAGCAGTAGAATAAGAATGTGTCAGTAACCCCGTCCCCCTGACACTCTGACACTTGTGTCAATAGTCTATGAAAATGTCACATAAAAAGCCGGGTTTTATTCTTTAAAAATGTCACCCCTACTGTTTTCGGAGGCGGGGTAAAACCCCGCCGAAGCACTGGTTGCTAGTTTTTCATAAAGGTACATTTAATCAGAC
>JAAZLO010000044.1 GCA_012689375.1 Bacillota bacterium
TCCCTGTGCATCTTAAACTCTAAAAAGAGTTCGTTGTAATACGCTGTCATTCCTTTATCCAGATTTTCATATACTTCAAATTTATCCGTGGCAATTTTATCCGGATAAAAACGTTTATCCTCAACAATATCTTTAGGTAAATAATCTAAGGCTCCCCAATTGGGTGTTGAATATCCTACATATTCAGTATTTTGAGCGGCATTTTCCGGGTCCAGCATAAAATTGATAAAGGAGTGGGCACCTTCAATATTCTTTGCACTGGATGGGATTACCATATTATCAAACCATACATTTGTCCCTTCATCGGGTATAATATAATCTAACTTGTCATTTTCACTTATAATCTCCGAGGCATCTCCTGACCAAACAACACCGATTGCAGCCTCTTCATTTGCTAAAAGCATCTTAACTTCATCCCCGACGATAGCCTTAACATTCGGGGTGAGAGCATTAAGCTTTTGTTTGGCCTCGAGAAGCCGATGTTTATCTGTTTCATTCAAAGAATATGATAGACTATTAAGCCCCATACCAATTACTTCACGGGCACTGTCGTAAAGTAAGATTTTATTTCTTAGGCTTTCATCCCACAAATCATTCCAGCTTTTAAACTCCATATCTTTAAGTATCTCCGGGTTATATATAATTCCGAGGGTTCCCCAAAAATATGGTGCTGAATATTCATTGTTTTCGTCAAAAGGGAGGTTAAGAAAACGGGGCTCTATATATTTTAGGTTTGGAATCTTTGAATGATTAATAGGAATAAGTAATCCCTGTTCCTTCATTTTATTTATGGCATAATCTGAGGGGATTGCAATATCGAAAGTCGTTCCTCCGTGAGCAATTTTTGTTAACATTGCTTCATTGGAATCGAAGGTTTGGTATATAATTTTTATACCTGTTTCCTGCTGGAATTTACTAATCAGATCGGGATCAATATAATCCCCCCAATTATACACTGAAAGGATGTTTCCACTGGAATAACCTTGTTGTGAATTAAGGATGAAGGTAACGTACATCAGTCCTAATGCAAGGATTGTTACTGTAATAAACGCCCGCATGATTTTTTTCATTGACTGATCCCTCCTTCTTTCAATTTCATCCCTTGCTTGCTTATGATGTAGTACCCAATAACCAAAAACAATGTAATAAGAAAAATTAAAGTTGACAACGCATTAATAGTTAAGGATATCCCCCTTCTTGCAAGGGAATATATTTCCACGGATAAAGTGGAAAAACCACTTCCTGTTACGAAAAATGTGACTGCAAAATCGTCCAGAGAATAGGTAAGTGCCATGAAAAAGCCTCCAAGGATTCCGGGGGAAATATAAGGGATTATTACCCTTATCAAGACGTCCCATGTGCTTGCACCAAGATCTCTTGCAGCATCAATTAAAGTGGGGCTCATTTCTTCCAGATTAGGGAGGACCATTAGGACGACAATAGGTACACAGAATGCGATATGGGAGATTAAAACAGAGCCAAATCCTAATTTGATACCAATCATTACAAAAAAGGCAAGGAAGGAAGCGCCTATAATTACATCAGGGCTGACAATCATTACATTGTTTAGGGTTAGCAAAGCATTTCGAAACCGCTTTTCCCTTGTCCGGGTTATGGCAATAGCCCCTACAACCCCTATGACTGTGGATATTACTGACGAAAGCAGCGCAATTACTAGAGTATTTAAAAGGATTATGAAAAGCCTTGTATCTTGGAAAACTTCTCTGTACCAATCAAAAGTAAAGTTTTCAAAGCTATGCATAGTACCTGCACTGTTAAACGAGTAGTATATCAGATAAAAAATAGGTGCATACAATACAATAAACACGATAGCGAGGTATATTGAAGGTAATCTTTTTGTTTTCCCCATATTAATTCACCTTCCCTACGGTTTCGGTTAGCAGCATAGTAAGGACCATTGCAATAATTAGAAAGACTGCGATAGTCGAACCCATGCCCCAATCCTGCGTAACTAAGAAATGCTGTTCAACAGCGGTTCCCAGGGTAATTACGCGATTCCCTGAAATTAAGCGGGTAATCATAAAAAGAGACAATGACGGAATAAAAACAGCACGGCATCCCGCCTTTACCCCGCTGAGTGTTAAGGGGAAAATGACCCTCAGAAATGCTTTCCAGGATGATGCACCTAAATCTCTAGCTGCAGCAACGAGTGATGGATTTAGTTCCTCTAGTGCATTGAATATCGGGAGAATCATGTACGGGATAAAAATATACACTGCCACAAATACAAAACTAAAATCTGTAAACAGGATTTGCCTGGTTCCAATCTGGATGAAGTCCAGAAAAGAGTTAACAGGACCGTAATATCCTAAAATGCCGATGAATGCATATATTTTAAGAAGGAGGTTAATCCAGGACGGTAATATAATAAGCAAAAGCCAAAGCTGTTTATGTTCTGTTTTTGTTAATAGATATGCAGCAGGGTATGCAGCAACTAGTGAAATTCCGGTGATTATCCCGGCGTACCAAAAGGATCGAAGTGCCATGCCAAGATAAACCGGAGTAAAAAACCGCGTGTAATTTTCCAGACTGAGGGTGCCGGTAATATTAAATAAGGAATAGTACACTATAAGCGCAATCGGCGCAATAACAAAAAGTACAATCCACAACATATATGGAATAAGATAAATATTACGTGTTTTAACCTGCATGGCGCACCCCCCCATAGGATTCAAGGCGCTTATCAAATTCATCCTCAGTCTCGCCTAGCCGCATAACATGTATATCTTCAGGAGCAAAATCAAGTCCGATTTTGCTCCCGACTGCAACCTTTTTGGTTGAATGAACCAGCCATTCATTTCCGTCCTTGTCATAGCAACAGATTTCATAATGTACTCCCCGGAACAATTGGGAATCAACATAAACCTGTAATTTGCCTTGATCTTCCTCTGTAATTTCCAAATCCTCCGGGCGTATTACGATTTCGGCCGGTTCATCAGGATAGAACCCTTTATCTACACATTCGAACCTATTACCGACAAATTCCACCAAGTAATCATCAATCATCACCCCGGGGATAATATTTGATTCCCCAATAAAATCAGCGACAAATTTATTAACGGGTTCATCGTATATATCTGTAGGAGTCCCGCGTTGCTGAATTGCTCCGTTATTCAGTACAAAAATTTCATCAGACAAAGCGAGGGCTTCCTCTTGATCATGGGTAACAAAAACAAAGGTAATACCTAAATTTCTTTGTAGCTCTTTGAGTTCGTATTGCATTTCGGAACGTAATTTTAAATCAAGGGCTGACAGCGGTTCATCTAAAAGAAGTACTTCAGGCTCATTGACAATAGCCCGGGCAACCGCTACCCGTTGTTGTTGGCCACCGGACATTCCGGCAATTTCTCGGTTCTCCAGGCCCTTTAAGTTAACAAACCGTAGTGCCTCTTCTACTTTTTCCTTAATAAGTTCAGGTTTCATTTTTTTGATTCTCAAACCGAAGGCAACATTTTCAAATACATTCAAATGGGGAAACAAAGCATAATCCTGGAATATAGTGTTTACCCTACGTTTATCAGGCGAGATATGATTAATCTTCTTTCCTTCAAAATAAATTCCGCCGGTTGTAGGCTGGATAAAACCAGCAATCAGGCGAATAATAGTTGTTTTTCCACAACCTGAAGGGCCTAATAATGTATAGAATTTTCCCCTTTCCAATTCGAAATTAATATCGGTCAATACGGGGGGATCGTTATCGTATTGTTTTGTGATATTTTCAAAGCGGATTATTATATGCTCAGGCATCTTTGTCCCTCCCCATCATAAATAAGAGTCTGTTGCAATCAGAAGGAGTCTTGTCTGCCCGTCAGAGTCATTGGATATCTGATGTTCCTCAGATGCCTGATAGTAGACGGTTTCTCCTGCTTTTGCATAGTAGATCCGTTCACCGAGTGAGATCTTTACTTTACCCTCAAGTATATAAGCGCAAGTGTCTGACAGTGAAGGTTCGAATTCCTTAAAACTCCCGCCTTCCTCTAGGATCAATAGAATAGGTTCCATTTCATTTTCGTTGGATTCAGGAATGAGCCATTGGACACAGTACCCTTCTTCTTCGTCTATAAATTCTGTGCGATCTTCTTTTGTGTAAACGACTTTTTGTTCCCGTTCCTCATCACCGAAGAAGTCTTTTGGTGTACAACCGAGGACTTCCAAAATATCAAAAAAAGTCTCTACCGACGGGGAACTGAGATCACGCTCAATTTGGGAAATATAACCTTTAGTTAAATCAGTGCGTTCCCCTAGCTCCTCCTGAGTCAGACCCTTTTTCAGTCTCAGATTCTTAATCCTACGTCCAATTTTCATTGTTTTACCTCATTATTAAAGCATTCATTTATTCCGGACATATCTACTCTATAAAAGAACAAGGCAAATAAGTCCGTAAATAAAGATTGAATTTATTATAAGTAAGCCTAAAACTAATAAGTTCAATATAGCTAAACTTTAAGTTTACTGTTATATGAGGATATTATACTTCATTCCGCCCAAAGTGCAACTATAATTTTGGATATATATGTGGATAATGTAATCCCGGTATTGTAATGCGTGCTTTCTTAGGTAATTGATTTCCCTACACAGGCCGCATTGGGTTAACTATGAAATTTAAACATACGGTAAAAGAGCTAATGGCGTTTTGAATAAAGGATCTTGCCAGCTTAGACAGAAACAGATAATAGCCTAAGGGGAATAATTGTTTGTTCCAAGTGCTTTGAATGTTATCGGGGGGGATAATATATGAAAATTCACCTATCACGTCCTGATATTACAGCCAAAGAAATCGAAGCAGTCAATGAAGTTATACGCTCACCTATTCTCGCGCTAGGGCCAAAGTTGAAAGAGTTTGAAAAGACAATGGCGGATTATATTGGTGTTAAACATGCCATTGCAGTAAATAGCGGAACAAGCGGGCTTCATTTGCTTATCCGGGCTTTTAATATCACCGACGGTGATGAAGTTATTACAACACCGTTCAGTTTTATTGCATCAAGTAATTGTATTATCTATGAGCGGGCAAAGCCTATTTTTGTAGATATTGAGCCGGACACAGCGAACATTGATCCTAACCTTATAGAAGGTGCGATTACCCCAAGGACGAAGGCTATTCTTCCTGTTGATGCTTTTGGACAACCCGCCAGGTTAGACGTTATCCGCGAGATTGCAGACAATTACGGGCTTGCGGTGATTGAGGATTCTTGTGAATCTCTAGGATCCGAATATAAAGGATTAAAAGCGGGGAGTGCAATATTTGCCGATGCAGCGGTATTTGCATTTTATCCGAATAAGCAAATAACCACAGGTGAAGGCGGTATGATAGTTACAGATGATGAAGAAATAGCTTTCCTTTGTAAAAGCATGCGTAATCAAGGGAGGGGGGAGGCCGGGGTGTGGTTATCCCACGAACGTCTGGGGTACAATTACCGTATGAATGAGCTCTCCGCTGCCCTTGGTGTAGTTCAGTTATTGAGACTGGAAGAGATCATTAATAAGCGTAGGCAGGTAGCGGAAATGTATAATAGACGTTTGGCTGAGATCCCTGGTATAAAATTACCCTTTATCGCGCCTGAGGTTACAAAGATGAGTTGGTTTGTATATGTGATCCGTGTGGGTACAGATGAATCTACCCCGGAACGCCAATCTGAGGTGAGGAACTACGTAATGACGCGACTTGGGGAGGCAGGGATAGGTTGTCGTCCGTATTTTACTCCCATTCACTTACAGCCATTCTATGAGGAAAAATTGGGCCTTCGAGAGGGGATGTTCCCCATCACGGAGCATGCAGGTAGAACCAGTATTGCGATTCCTTTTCATAACCATATTACTGAGGATGAGGTGGAGTATGTGGCCGAGGCTTTAGAAGAGGCGCTGGCAGACTCCATAGTGTAATAAGGCGGGGGGCACCGGATAAAATGGATTTACTTATTGATGCTGATATTTTGGTTTGCCAGTTTGCTTATGCATATGAAGCAAGTTTGGGCCGGGATGTTACCAATGATAATGACAGTAGTGTAGATATGGCTGATGCGGAATGGGCAATCAAAGGGTTTCATTCTGCAGTGGAAAGAATGATAGATGAAACCGAAACGGAGAATGCGATTCTATGTTTTACTGGGTCGGATAATTTTAGGTATTCTGTACTTCCTACATATAAATCAAATCGAAGGGGAAAACCGCGACCAGTGCTTTTGGATATTCTGGTGGAACAGGCATGGGATATGTGGGATTGTAGGATGGTTGATTGTCTTGAGGCAGATGATGTAATGGGTATTATGGCGACGAAATTTCCGGGGGAATACATTATTGCAACCATTGATAAGGATCTAAACCAAATTCCCGGAATCCATCATCACTGGAATAATGGGCAAACTAAAAGGATTACAAGGCGGGAAGCTGACTATTGGTTTTATTTTCAGGTGCTTACAGGGGATCCCTCTGACGGATACCGGGGATGCCCGGGGATTGGGGTGGTCAGAGCCGAGAGGATTCTGGGGCAATTTAGCCGAAGGGACGCAGAGGATAGGATTGGATATGGGTGGGATACGATTGTGAGGACCTTTGAATCTAGGGGGCTAACTGAGGAGGATGCATTGATCCAGGCGAGGCTCGCCCGTATCTTACGTGTGGATGATTACGATTTTAAGAGCCAAAGGCCGGTATTATGGAGCCCTGGTTGGGTGTGAAGCTACATATAGGGATATAGGGCTCAGGGTTAAAAAAGCACCTCCCTGAGCCTTTTTGCTATGAGGCTTGCTATGGCTGCCTTTGCAAGATCTCCGGGAATAAATGGCAGGGTGCCAATTTCAAGGGCAGTTATAAGGGGAAGATCCGATATTATTGCAAGCTGCAAAACACCTGTTATATAAACTAATATTATCCCGCCGACAAGGGATGCAAGGGCTAAAATTGTCCAGCTGATGGGTTTGTTGTTCTCTTCCGCTTTTTGAATTATTGCAGCTGTAACGTAGGCTCCAATAACAAATCCCCACAGGTATCCCCCTCTTGGCCCTACCAGTATTCCAATGCCGGATGTCCCGCCTGAAAATACAGGGAGTCCCAAGCTTCCAAGAAGAAGATACAGGCCTTGACTAAGTGCGGCCGATTTAGGTTTCAAAATCAAGCCGGTGAGCATGACTCCGAAGGTTTGGGCCGATATAGGTGCTGGGCTTATAGGCAGTTGTAAAAATACATATGCAAATACGCACATGAGGGCAGTGAACATGGCAATACGCGTTAAATCCTGTAGTTTAAATGTTTTCATGTTGCATTACCTACTTCCTATAGTGCATCTAAATTTATCCGGTGAATGAAGTTTGCAATATTTTGTCCGGGGGTCCAGTGTGTCAATAACTCCGTCCCCCTGACACATTTGTCGTCGAGGCCTAAATTCCTCCTTATTGATCCGCTAATTACCGGGTAAATTGATCTCGGTGGTACATTGCGGTAGTATTGTAGTGGAAGTAAAAGGGGTTCCAGGTATATAAAAGGTCGAATGAATTCGGGAATGAGCAGGTGAATGTTTTTTTATTATGACTTTTTTCTCCGTTGCCGGGAAAGGCAAGTACGAACAAAAAATTCAACGTTCCATTTTTATAGGCCATGTTTCTCCTGCCGGAGATGAAGATACGGCAAGGGGGTTTATTAACGAGGTTAGACAGGATCATGCGCAGGCAACCCACAATTGTTACGCTTACCGGATTGGGTTGTCTGAGAATCCTTTGACCTACTACAACGATCATGGTGAACCGTCAGGTACTGCGGGGCGTCCAATTTTAGGCGCTATTTTAAAGGCGGATGTTACAAATACCGTTGTGGTAGTGACGAGATATTATGGTGGTCGAAAGCTGGGAGTAAGGGGATTGATTGATGCTTATCATACTACGGCGGCAGCTGCCTTAGATCAAGCAGGCAGAGCTGAGGTTATCTGCCGTATTCCTTTAATTATAACCTGTGGGTACTCAGAATTGGATCAAGTTAACCACCTGCTGAACCAATATGATGCTTCAATTAAGAAGACGGATTACAGAGATGATGTTCAGTGTGAAGTTCTAATCCCTAAGTTAAATTCTGCGGATATTATTGCCCGCCTCCGTTCTGTTTCCAAGGTGGAACGGGGGTAAAGATAACGAAGTAATCTATAAGTCCGCTGCCAGGGGAAAGCCTTTATTAGGCGAATGAGAATGTGTGTCCCTAATTGTGATAGATCCGATCCCTCCTTTAATTTCTAAGTCAATAATATTTTTGGCTGTGTCAAAATCGGGGGAAATGTATTCATTATTGATGTATATATAGTTCCCGTTTACCTGGATAGGGCCTATTCCTGTTTTTATACGTATTCTGGCTGCGACGCCTTGGGGAATTTCAACAACAGTTTCTCCGACTCCGCCTGAGAGTTTAACCTTTGTGCTGCAAGTTGACGGAAGGATTAAATCTGTTTTCCCCACACCAATTTGTATATTAATGCCAGTTGCTTTAACATGTCGAAGATTGATAAAGGTCCTTCCGACTCCGGTATGTACATTCAGGCGTATCGGTATATTTTCACAGAGCAAAAGATCCCAACTTTTTGTCGGTTCTTTACTTGAGTTAAAGAAATTAAAGTTCATAGTAGTGTTTTTGTCTTTGTTACTCAATGAAAGGTAGGCTTCACCTGCAGTTACATGAAAATCCTCAGTCAGTCGTTCCCCTGTTACCGTTTCTATTGTTCCGCTGATAAGATTTTGTGAGTCTGCAATTGAATTTAAGGATAGATTCCCGGAATCCATACTGATTTCAATATCTGCACTTTCAATTCCGGAAAGGGGCTTTTCAATTGTAGTAGTATTAACTGTGTTTCTCAAGGGGCGGACAAGGCGGGTTGGGACTAACCCGGAGCTTATGATGATAGCTGATAATATGATAATTATAATGATAATTATTGGTGTGGATCGCTTACCTATTATAAATTCAAGTCCTAATGCAATCAGAATGAGGGGCCAAAACCTTGCGAATATTGACCAAACATTCCAATGCAAGAAGCCAAGATTTCGAAGAAGAAGTAAAATGCCAATGAAAATAATGGCTAACGGGATGACTATACTTTGCTTTTTCACCGGTTTCTGATGGTTATTGTTAAATTCAGCCATCCCTTATTCATTTCCTCCGTTTGTACGGTGTCTTCTAAGTAACATAAGACCGATAATAATAATAGCAATCGGCAGCAAAGCGCGGGAGTTGAACCGGCGCAGCCAGGTTATATTAAGAGTGCGTGCCAGAAAAAGTATACCCAACCCTACAAAGAGAACCCCGATGATTGTGTTTGCAGTCGGTGACTGAGAGCATCCTGATGATGAGCCGATGGTTTTTATTGTTTCCTGTGCTTTACTTTTAATTTCCTCTGCGCCTTCGCGCAATATTTCGGAAACTGGGGTTTCGGATTTATCAGGGTAAGGCATAATTACCCATAGAATTAAATATGCGGCTATGCCTATGTTGGAATATAACCCTAAAATCACAAAACCCAGGCGTATAATTGTCGGGTCTATTTTTAGGTATTCTGAAAGCCCGCCGCATACACCACCTATCATTGAATTATTCCGGCTTCGAAAAAGTCTTTCCACAGGGTTCACCTCGTTCATGCATATCTTCATAAAATTCTATGACTGTACGTTAAAATTAGCTATTTATCACCGGATTTTTATAAATACCAAGTTATCTAATTGTCTTGAAGGGGAAGGGGCAGAAAAACCTGATATCAAAGTCTGGATAAGACTCAATTCTTCA